>NZ_SRIO01000014.1 GCF_004684205.1 Candidatus Macondimonas diazotrophica | reverse complement strand
CGCAATGACCAATGAACAACTCGTCTCCAAAGTCTGGAACTACGCCCATGTGCTGCGCGACCAGGGCATTTCCTACGGCGATTACGTCGAGCAGATCACCTATCTGCTGTTCCTGAAGATGGACGCCGAGCGCGAGGACCTGCTCGGCGAGGCCTCGGCCATTCCGCCGCCGTGGCGCTGGGAGGAGTTGACGAACAAGGACGGTGATGCGCTGGAACTGCAATACCGCCACACGCTGGAGAACCTGGGCGGCGAAGACGGCCTGATCGGCACGATCTTCCGCAAGGCGCAGAACAAGCTCTCCGACCCCGCCAAGCTCAAGCGCGTGGTGAGCCTGATCGAAAACGAAGGTCCGTGGATCGGCCTTGGCGTGGACGTGAAGGGCGAAATCTACGAGGGCCTGCTAGAGCGCAACGCCTCGGAGGTGAAATCCGGCGCCGGGCAGTACTTCACGCCGCGGCCGGTGATCGAGGCCATCGTGCGCTGCGTGAATCCGAAGATCGGCGAAACCGTCTGCGATCCGGCCTGTGGTACCGGCGGTTTTCTACTGGCCGCCTACGACCACATGAAGGACCAGTCCCAGGACCGGCAGAAGCTGCACACCCTGCGTCACACCGCCTTCACCGGTGTGGATATCGTCGATGAGGTGGTGCGGCTTTGTGCGATGAACCTCTACCTGCACGGCATCGGCAACGGCGGCAGCCCGGTGATACAGGGCGACGCGTTGGCGGGCGACGGGGGCGAGCGCTTCGACGTGGTGCTGACCAATCCGCCGTTCGGCAAGAAGTCCAGCTACAAGGTGGTGGGGGAGGACGGCTCGGTCACCACCGAGCGCGAACACTACGAGCGCGAGGACTTCAAGTTCACCACTTCGAACAAACAGTTCAACTTTCTGCAGCACATCATGACCGTGCTCGACACACACGGCCGCGCCGGCGTGGTGCTGCCGGACAACGTGCTGTTCGAGGCCGGCCGCGCGGGCGAGGGCATCCGCCGCCGGCTGCTGGAGGGCTTCAACTTCCACACCCTGCTGCGCCTGCCGACCGGCATCTGGTACAGCCCCGGCGTGAAGGCGAATGTGCTGTTCTTCGACAAGCGCCCGGCCTCAAGGGAGGTGCAGACCCGTGAACTCTGGGTCTACGACTACCGCACCAACGTACACAAGACGCTGAAAACCAAGCGGCTGGAGCGGGGCGATTTCGATGACTTCATCCGCTGCTACCACGCGCGCCAGGAAACCGAGCGCTTCCGCCGCTTCAGCTACGACGAACTCGCCCAGCGCGACAAGCTGAACCTGGACATCTTCTGGCTCAAGGACGACAGCCTGGAGGACTTGGGCAGCCTGCCCGAGCCGGATGTGCTGGCGGCGGAGATCGTCGAGAACCTGGAGGCGGCGCTGGAGCAGTTCCGCAGCGTGACCCTGGAGCTGGTGGGGGAGGGCGACGACTGACGCGCGGTTTGGCGGGCCTCAGCCGCGCCGCAACACCTCCCGCAGCGTGTCCAGCGGGCGCGTGTTGAGTACGTCCGCCGCCTCCAGCCAGCCGCGGCGGGCCTGGCCGATGCCGTAGTCGAGGTTGTTGAAGTCGTCCACGGTGTGGGCGTCGGAGCTGATGGCGACCAGCACGCCTTCTTCCCTGGCCATGCGGGCGTGGACGTCGGTGAGGTCCAGGCGCTTGGGCTGGGCGTTGAGTTCCAGAAAGCAGCCGCGCCGGCGGGCGTGGCGGACGAGCCGCAGCCAGTCGAGTTCGATGGGCGGGCGCTTGCCGAGTTCGCGGCAGCCGGGGTGGGCCAGCACGTGCAGGTGCGGGTGATCCATGGCGCGCATGAGGCGTTTGAGCTGCCGCGCGGGCGACAGGTCGAAGTGGCTGTGCACGGCGCCGATGACGATGTCGAGCTGGCCGAGCACCTCGTCCGACAGGTCGAGCTGGCCGTCTTCGAGGATGTCCACCTCGATGCCCTTGAGCAGCACGATGCCGTCCAGCCGCGCGTTCAGCGCGTCGATGGCCTCGCACTGCTGGAGCAGGCGCGCGGTGTCCAGGCCGTGGGCCACGGTGAGGCGCTGCGAGTGTTCGGTGATGGCCAGGTAGGTCAGCCCGGCGGCGCGGGCGGCGGCGGCCAGTTCCTCCAGCGTGGCGTTGCCGTCGCTGGCGCGGCTGTGGCAGTGCAGGTCGCCCTTGAGGTCGGCGCGCTCGATCAGGCGCGGCAGCGGCGCGCGTGCGGCCCATGCGATCTCGCCCCGGTCCTCGCGCAGCTCCGGGGCGATCCACGGCAGGTCGACGGCGGCGAACACGGATTCTTCCGTCTCCCCGGCAACGCGCGCCTTGCCGCGGAACACGCCGTATTCGTTGATCTTGAGCCCGCGTGCCTGGGCGCGCTTGCGGATGGCGATGTTGTGCGCTCTGCTGCCGGTGAAGTAGTGCAGGGCGGCGCCGAAGGCGGCCGGCTCGACCACGCGCAGGTCCACCTGTAGGCTGCTGGCGAGTACCACCGAGGCGCGCGTCGAACCCTGACCGAGGATCTGGCGCACCTCGTCGTAGCCGGTGAAGCGCTGCATCACCGGCGCCGGCGCGTCACTGGCGACCAGGATGTCGATGTCGCCCACGGTTTCGCGGCGCCGGCGGTAGCTGCCGGCGATTTCCAGCTGCTGTACCTGCGGCGCGCCGCGCAGCCAGTCGGCCAGCGCCTCGGCGTACTGGGCGGCCACGGGCAGCAGCATGCGCGTTTCCGGCCCGGGCCGACTGCGCAGATGATCGAGGATGCGCTGTTCGGTTTTGGCGCCGAATCCCGGGACCCTCCGGATATGCCCGGCCTCGGCGGCGGCGCGCAACTGCGCCACGGTGTCCACGCCGAGCGCCTCATGCAGAGTCCTCACCCGTTTGGGTCCAAGGCCCGGAATGACCAACAGCTCGGTCAGCGCCGGCGGCAGCTCGCCACGCAGACGATCGAGCAGCGCACAGCGGCCGGTCGTCGCGATCTCGTGGATCTTGCCAGACAGGTCCTTGCCGATGCCTGGCAGGTGCGGAACGTCCTGTCCGGCGGCGATCAGTGCGGTGAACTCCCGGCCGAATTCGCTGACCGTGCGCGCGGCGTTGTGATAGGCGCGCACCCGAAACGGGTTCGCCCCCTGAATCTCCAGCAACTCGGCGATCTGCTCGAAGATGGCGGCGATGTCGGCGTTGTGGACGGGCATGGATCGCTCCGTACGGACTGCGCAAAGGGACAGCAGCCAGTTTAGAACCAACGGCGGGGGGGACTGAAGAAGGTGGAATCGGCGGTAACGGCGGCGATCATGCCTCTTTACAGGCGCATTCGGGCCAACGCCGATCGTGAAGGAATTGCGACAAAGCGGACCGGACGAAGAAGCGCGCTGATGGCTTCGCGACATGGGCCGGGTTGAGCGATCGATACGAGGGGCGAGCCGTACCGGACCCGACCGACCAGAATGCTGCCCCTTTTGCCGATTTTCCGCGCCCACGCGCGTCCATTCGGGCGCAGCGGCATGCTTCATGCACTCCGAACAGACAAGGCAAGCACATGGCGTAGCGCATGAATCAGGAATCCTTGACGGGCCTCGCGGGCCCGAACGGCGCGGGCGAGCCCGCCTGCCGCTATTTCGTCTCCTACACCGGCGTCCGGCTCCCCCTGCGGCTGGTGAACCCCATCGAGGCCGCGGCGCTGTCCAACCGCAACACCTTCATCCGCGCCTATTTCGATGACCGGGACACCTTGCTCGGCTTCGACAAGCTGGTCTACGGCGAGGTCGAACTGGCCCACCGCTATGCCTATCACCCGAGCGGCGCGCTGCGGCGTGCAGACATCGTGATGCTGGACGAGGACGCCGTGACCCTGCACTTCGACGAGTCGGGCGCACCCACGGGTGATTGATCGCGCGCATCGACTGACGGCGGGAAAGGAAAGACCATGACGATCGTGCAATTGCTGGATGAACTCGCGAAAATGCCGCCGGATGCGGTCGTGCTGATCGAAAACGGCGGCGGCCTCTCGCGCGTGGCGGGGCTGGACTTCATGGAGGCCGAAGGCCCCGGCGCGCCGGCGGAAGTGATTTTGCTGCCCAGCATGGATGAGTGACCGTCCGGGGGCGTGACAACCATTGAGCGGAGATGAGCCATGGCGGAGGCGGAAACGACGGTATCCATGTTCGAGCGCATCGGCGGCGCGCCGACCATCGAGCGGTTGGTGGATGCGTTTTACACGCGCATGGACACCTTGCCCGAGGCGCGAACCATCCGCGCCATGCACGCGCCCGACCTCGAGCCGGTGCGGGAGGTGCTGCGGCGCTATCTGGGCGAATGGATGGGCGGGCCCAAGCTGTATTCGGCCGAGCGCGGCCATCCGCGCCTGCGCCAGCGCCACATGGGCTTCGCCATTGGCAACGAGGAGCGCGATGCCTGGCTGCTGTGCATGCGCGGAGCGCTCGATGAAACCGTCAGCGACAGCGCGGCGCGCGAGGAGATCTACGGCCTGCTGGCTCGGCTCGCCGACTGGATGCGCAATCAGGACGGCAACCCCCACGATACGGGCATGCAGCGACCCTGAAGGGCCAGTGTGCGGTGTGGTGCCCGGTCACCCGAGCCGGGGATACGCCGCAGCCGCAACATCCGAACCGAATCCCGGAAGCCGAGCATTGCCGTCCGAGAACGCATCAAACCGGAAGCGGAACAACCCCGTTGATCCGCTTCCGGCAGCGCCCCGTGGGCCTTACAGCCCCATGCAGTTGGCGTAATAGGTGACCGTGCCGGGCCAATCCGAGAAGATGCCCTTCACGCGCACCTGCCGTGCCAGCACGTCCAGCGCGACATACATGTCGCTGTCCTTGCGGATGGCCTCACCGGCCGGATCGAAGGCGTAATAGAAGCCGGCCTTGGCAGCGCCCTGACGCAGGTCGGCGCGCTCGAAGCTCCAGGTAATGATGTCGAAGCCCAGCCGCTTGAGGTTCCTGGCCAGCGTTGACGGCACCACTTGGCCGTTTTCCACGCTGAGCAGCGCGGGAATGGGGGGCGCCACGATGCGCACGCCGAGTTTGCGGAGGCGGATCAGCTCGGCGAAGGGCAGGGACGGGACGGTGTCGTGGGCCGCGGCGTCGTAGTCGACCAGATACACGGCCTGACGACCATAGGCCGGCTCATGCTTGATCCAGTAGAGGATGTCTTCGAGGTTGAACGACTGCGGCCAGGCATCCCGGGGTTCCACCCCGCCCGCACGCAAGGCATCGATCAGCCGCTGGGCGTACTGGGCCTGGCCGCCGAACACGGTGGTGATGCGCTGCGCATCGCCGCTCTTGAGTTCCGGGGTGTGTTTGACGCCGAGTTCGCGGTTGAGCGCGATGCTCTCGCTCAGCGTCATCAGGGTGCCGCGGCCGGTGTAGAGATCCGTGCGCCAGTCGGCGGTGCCGCCCAGATAACCCGCCGCGTCGGAGGCGGCCGGATTGCTCGCGTCCATCTTGCCGGTCAGTGACCTGAACTGGTCCAGCGTCAGATCGCTGGCACAGCACATGGGCGCCGATCCGGGTCCTGAGTAGGGCACCGAGCACTGCGCATTCAGCGGCGTGTTGACGATGTTGGTGGTGGTGTGCAGATCGCATTCGGCATGCCGGCAGACCAGCTCGCCGTCACGCGTGAAGGTCACGTCGCACTCGACGATGCCGGCGCCCATGCGCGCGGCCGCCTCGTAGGACTCGCGAGTGTGTTCCGGAAACTGCAGCGCGGCGCCACGATGACCGATCGAAAAGTCGGTTTTGCGGAAACGCTGGTTCTGGCAACTGGCCAGCTCGGACTTGAGCGCGCCGTCATCCATGCCGGCCACCAGATAGAACGGACGCGGTCCAACCTGAACGGCCGCCCGCTCGCCGCCGAAGACCCGCGCGATGGGGCGGTCGGCATTCCGGTCGTCGACTGCGGCCGCAACGGGCGCGCTCACCGCAGCAGCCACGAGGCCGGCGACTGCGAGCGTGTATCTCACCATCCGTTTCATCATGCTGTGCCCCCTTGGCGATAGGATGGGCGGAAGGGCCCGACCGGCTACACTGTCGGCACTGCGTGTTGAGCGGGCATTTCAGCGGGGTGACAATGCTGTGACCGCCTGTACCGACCGGTTTCGCCCCTCATCGCCAGCCCGTCTGGCGCGGTTTTCCCGGTCTGCCGCCGAACCTGTCTCAGCGCCGCCTTGCGCACTGTTCTGACCAGGAGGGAACGCACCGTGCAACTCGAACGGAGTCCTTCGGAAGAAATCGCCAGCGCCATCACCCATGGGCTGGGGGTGCTCCTCGCCATCGCGGGCGGCACCAGCCTGATCGTGCTGTCCGCAAACCACGCCGGCGCCCTCGAGGTGATCAGCGCGGCAGTCTTCACCGCCACGCTGGTGGTGATGTACGCGGCCTCCACGCTCTACCACGCCGTCTCCCGACCCCGCGCCAAGCAGCGGCTCAAGGTGTTTGATCACTGCGCGATCTTCCTGCTGATCGCGGGCACCTATACGCCGTTCACCATCGCCGTGCTCAAGGGCGCGCTGGGCTGGTCGCTGTTCGGCGCAGTCTGGGGACTGGCCGCGGTGGGCATCGTGCTGAAGTGGTTCTTCACCGGCCGCATGCGCCTGCTCTCGACGCTTTTCTATGTGCTCATGGGCTGGATGGCGATCGTCGCGGTGGTTCCGATCAGCCGCGTACTGGATGCCGCCGCGTTCTACTGGCTGATCGGCGGGGGCGTGGTCTATACGGTGGGAACGCTGTTCTATCACAACCAGCGCATTCCCTATTCGCACGCCATCTGGCACCTGTTCGTCCTGAGCGGCAGCGCGTGCCATTTCATGGCCATTCTGAATCAGTTCACCCTTCCGGCGCGCCTCGTGGGCGACGGCGGCGGATTCGCTTCCCCCGGCTGATGGGGCGGAGCGACCGGCACCGGCGGGCATGTCGCAAATCCGCCAAAGCGGACACGAAGTTCTCGAAAAAACATGAGAATTCCGTTTTAACAAATTGATTTTTAGAAATTCGTGAATCGGCACTTCATTTGCTAGGTGAGGAGCTGGATCCGTTCCGGAGCGGCACGCGTGCCGCCAGAGCCCTTGCAAGGAGTCGACGATGTCCGAGGCAACCTTCCGCCGGATTGCGGCCGACCGGGCGCTCGACTTCATGGCCGCGGCGTCCGGCCAGGGTCGGCCCTACGGCCTGTTCGACACGCGCGATCCGGCCAGCTATGCCCAGGACCATCTGCCCGGCGCCCTCCGGCTCTCCGAGCGCGATCTGGGCGAGTGGATCGGCCGGCTGCCACGCACCGAGCCGGTGCTGATCTATTGCTACCACGGCAATGCCAGCCAGGTGTTCGCCCAGGCCTTCGCCGACTTCGGGTTCGCCGAGGTCTACAGCATCGATGGCGGCTTCCAGGCCCTGGCGCTGAGTCGGTCCCCATCTACCGGGCGGCCGGTGCCGAGCCCGGCGCTGCTGGCGTTCATGGCAAAGGAGGGCGGTGCGACGGCGGAGCTCGACGCCGCCGCGGCGCATGGCATGACGCCGCTGATGAAGGCGGCGCGCGCGGCGCGGCTGGATCTGGTCGAGGAACTGATCGCTCTCGGCGTCGATCTGGAGGCGCGCAACACGGACGGCAACACCGCGCTGTGGCTGGCCTGCTTCGGCGGCGATGCCGCCGTCGTGCAGCGGCTGATCGCGGCCGGTGCGCGACTCGACAACCAGAACGACACCGGCGCCACGGCGCTGATGTACTGCGCGTCCACTGGTCGCGACGGGCTGGTCGGGCTGCTGCTGGACGCCGGCGCCGACGCGCAGTTGCAAACACAGGATGATTTTCGCGCCGTGGATCTGGCCGCCACGGCGGGCAGCCTGCGCCTGCTGCGCCATACGGTCTGACCCCCATGATCCTGGAAAGCGACCCGACCGAGATGCTCGATGTGGCCATCATCGGCGCCGGTCTGTGCGGCCTGCAGCTGGCCACACTGCTGCAGCCCTCGGGCCGCCGCTGCGCGGTGTTCGAGGCCCGCCCGCGCGTCGGCGGGCGCATTCTCACCCTGAGCGACGGTGCCATCGACCTCGGCCCCACCTGGTTCTGGCCACGCAACCAGCCGCGGATGACGCAGCTCGTGGCGACGCTGGGCCTGGCCTGCTTCGCGCAGCATGACGACGGCCGGGCGCTGTTTCTCGACGCATCGACCGAGGTGCCGCGCACCGTGCCGGCCGCCGATCTGCACGGCGGCGCGCAGCGCCTCGACGGCGGCATGGCCCGGCTGACCGCCGCTCTGGCCGAACGGCTTCCGGCCGGCACCGTGCGCTTGAAGCATCGGCTGCAGGCACTGGTCCAAAAGCGCGACCACATCGAGATGCACCTGCAATGCGGCGCGGATACCACCGCGCTGCGCGCGCGACAGGTGGTGCTGGCGCTGCCGCCGCGGCTGGTGGACGAAACCATCCGTTTCACGCCCGAGCTGCCGGCGCCACTGAGCGCCGCACTGCGCGAAACCCTGACCTGGATGGCGAGCGCGGCCAAGGCGGCAATGCAATACCCTGTGGCGTTCTGGCGCGAGGCGGGTCATAGCGGCAACGCCTTCATCGGCCACCCACAGGCGGTGCTGTGCGAGGTATTCGATGCCTGCAACCCCCTGAACGGCCGGGCGGCACTCGCTGGCTTTTTCGATCTCGATCCGGCGCAGCGCCAAGGGCTCTCGATTCACCTGCCGCGGCTGGTGCGCGGCCAGTTCGCGCAGTTGTTCGGCCCCGCAGCAGCGGACGGCATCGTGTATCACTACGACTGGGCCGAGGATCCCCTGACCTGCAGCGCACTCGACCGGGCCGAGGCGGTGACGCTGCATCCGCTCTACGGCGATGCACGCCTAGCCGAGCCGCAGTGGGGCGGACGGCTGCTGTTCGGCGGCAGCGAAAGCGCCGGGCGCAGCGGAGGCTATCTCGAAGGCGCGCTCGAAGCGGCGGCGCGGATCGCTGCAGTGCTCGCTCCGCAGGCCCCGCCCACGACCGGCGCCGGCGGCGCGCGACACGTCGAGGCGGACCCACCACAGGCCACAACCGGCCACTGAACGGAGCTCTCGCCATGGCGCGCACCCTGACCGCCTTCATGCACCGCGACCGGATTCCCGACCGGGCGGCGCTGCAACAGGCCATCGACGCTCTCGATCGGCCGCTGACCCTCGATGCGGGCGACGCGCCCCTGGCGAGCGGCGGCTTCCGGCCGTGCACGCTGCAGGGCGAGGACGCCGGCTTCGATCTGCGGATCGGCGAGGCCGCGGACACGGGCGGGGGCCATGCGGTCCTGCTGACGTTCCGCTGGAGCGGCGATCCGCGCGAGGAGGCCGCTGCAAGCATTGTCTGCGCCGCACTCGCCGCCTTCGATGCCCGCATCCAGGCCGGGGATACCACCCGATCCGCCGAAGCGCTGCTGGCCACGGCCGATGCCTGCCTCGCATCGTTCTGATCCCATCCGCCAAGGACCCATCTCCCATGCGCGCAGCCGACATCACGCCGTTCAATCGCGTCATCCTCGCCCATTACGACCGCTACAGCGCGGCGCTGCTGTTCGCGCGCTGGGCCGACGGCAGCCTGCTCTGGCCCGCGCCCCTGCCCGAGCCGGCCGAACCCATGCCGGCGCCACCGGTGGCCGGACCGATCCATGATGGCGAGGTGGTGCGCCAGACGATCATCACGCGCTGCGGCCTGAACGGCGGTGCGCTGGTGCACGTCGGCGAGTTCATCCATTGGGCGCAGACCGAAGCCGGCCCCGTGCGCATCCATCTGCTGCGCTTCACCACGCCGGACGCGCCCAAGGCGCTGATCGAAGCCCAGGGCGCCCGATTTCATCACCTGGCGCAGCTGCGCGGCGCGGCCATGAGTGAACTGATGCTGCTGCGCGAGGTGTTCAACCTCATCGTCGGCGGCAGCGGCGAACGGGGTTAGCGCGCCGGGCCTTCCGATCGGCTCGGCGTCCTATCCGCCTGTCGCAGCATCTCGTCCGGCAGGCCATTGGGGCCGCCCGTCAGCTCCACAGGGCCCCGCGGCGAATCGCCCGCATCGCCGCCGATCATCGCCACCGCCTCGGCCGGCAAGGCGCGCAGGATTTCAATGAGCTGACGGTCACGCGGCGACGAGGTCGATCTCGACCCGGCCGTCGTCGGTCAGGCGCAGCGGAAACTCGCGCAGCCGGCAGCCGGTCGGGCTCAGCCCCTCGCCGGTACGACCGTTGAAGACCCAGCCGTGCACCGTGCAGACCAGGATGCGGCCGTTGAAATCCGAGTTGTTGACCAGCGACTGGCCCTCGTGCGGGCAACGCCCGACGAAGGCGCGCGGCTGACCGCCGTCGGGCCACAGCACCAGCACTTCCGCACCATCGATCAGAAACGGCACCGACTCGCCCTCGGCGAGGTATTTTTGTTTGCACAACGTCTGAAAAGCCACAATCCACAGCCTCCACGCATGAACGGATTCCGACAAACCAGCCATGCGCACCTGCGCCGTGGCCATCCGCATCGATCGTCCATCCAGACGTTGCAAGGCCCGTGCACGCCCCAGACGTCATCCGGCACGGAGTGGCGGGTATCTGGTCCGCAATTTGCCTCTCCTTGGTACGTTTTTCAGGATCAGGCGGGCTCAGAGATGAACTTCACCACCATCTGCACCACCGACGCCGTGCGCGAGGGCGCCATGGGCCTGTTCCAGGTCGGCCGGAAAAGCGTGCTGCTGCTGTGGCCGACCGGCGGCGAGCTCAAGGCCTACCGTGGCCGCTGCCCGCATGCGGACATGCCGCTCACCGGCGCCACCTTCGACGGCCGGGCGGTGCGTTGCCCGCATCACCAGTGGGGTTTCGATGCGGCCAGCGGCAAGTGTGTGACACACGCCGTACGCAACGTGCTGCATGCCTATCCGCTGCGCATCGAGGGCGAGGCGATCCAGGTCGACGTCGGCCCGGTGAAGCCGCCGCGCCAGCCGGCCTGACGCCCATGCCCAGACCCCGTGATCTGGTCCAGACCGAGCCCGGGCTGGCGGTGCTGCGCATGGCGGCGCTGCTGGCCGAGGACGACGGCGCGCTCGACGAGGAACTGCTGGACGCCATGGCCGAACACGCCGCGCGCGGGGCACTGCGGGGCACGCCCGGCCCGGCCATGTGGCCGGAGCTGCGGCGTGGGCTCATGGCACGCGGGCCGTCGCGCATGCTGGCGGCGCTGCGCCTGTCGGGCGCGCTCGGTGCGGTGCTGCCGGAAGTCGCGGCGCTGTTCGGCGTGCCGCAGCTCGGCGCCGATCAGCGCAGCGTCGACATCGGCCTGCACACCCTGAACGCGCTGGCCGAGGCTGCGCGTGGCGAGGCGCCGCTCGCGGTGCGCTTTGCGCTGCTGGTGATGAACGTCGGCAAGTCCGATTCGCCGCCCGAGCACCTGCCGGTCCACTACCGTCACGTCGAGCGCGGCGGGCCGCGCATCGAGGCGATCTGCGCGCGATTCGGCGTGCCGGCGGCCTGCCGGGAGCTGGCGCTGCTGGCGCTCGCCGAATGCGAGCGCGTGCACCGCGTGTCGGAGGTGCGCGCCGGGCCGGTGGCGGCCATGCTGGCGCGCCTGGGCGCGTTCGACCAGCCGGACCGCTTCGCGGCGCTGCTGCAGGTGTGTGCCTGTGACTACCGCGCCCATGGCGAGGGCTTCGGCCCGGTCTATCCCAAGGCCGCGCTGCTGCACGCGGCGCTGCGCGCCTGCCGGGACGTCGCCGTCGATGCCGAGGACCCCGAGCTGGCGCGGGCGCAGGCGATTGCGACGGCGCTGGGATCGCAGCGCTGGTCGGCGGCCGGCCATGCCTGAATCCACACCGCGAGCGCTGCCATGGCCATGAAGTTCTACATGACGCCCGGTTCCTGCTCGACCGGCATCCACATCCTGCTGGAAACACTGGAGCTGCCGTTCGAGGCGTGGGTGCTGAACCTGCCGGCCGGCGATCATCTGAAGCCCGAGTACCTCGCCATCAACCCGCGCGGCACCATCCCGACGCTGGTGCCGGACGACGGCCCGCCGCTCACCGACTTTCGCTCGATCGCGCTGTGGCTCGCCGCACGCTACCCGCGTGCCCGGCTGCTGCCGGACGATCCACCGCTCGCGGCGCGGGCGGTGGAGCTGCTCGACTTCGCGCTCGGCCAGCTGCACGGCGAGGGCTTCACGCGCATCTTCACCGCCGAACGCTACCTCGCCGAACCCGGCACGCGGGCGCGCGAGGACGTGACGGCGCACGGGCGCGAGATCGTCATGCAGGCCTTCGGGGCACTCGAAAAGCGCCTGCCGGACGAGGGCTACGCGGCCGGCGAGCGCTTCACCATCGCCGACGCCGCACTGTTCTACAACGCATTCTGGGCCGACAGGACGGAAATCCCGCTGCCGCCGCGCGTGGCGGCCTACTACCGGCGCCTGCGCGCGCTGCCGGTGGTGCGCCAGGTGCTGGCCGAGGAGGGGTATCGGTCGTGAACCCGGCAGTGTGGTCTGCGTGCGCTCAAAGACTCAACACGGCGCAGCCCGCGTCTTTTTGTCATCCGGAGAGCCAACCGTGAGCAATACCCTGACCCGCGGCGTCCGCATCATCGCCGAGCCCCGCTTCGTGCCAGAGCAGTCCGATCCCGACAGCGGCCTGTTCGTCTTCGGCTATCACATCATCATCCGCAACGAGGGCGAGACTCCGGTCCAGCTCCGCTCGCGCCACTGGATCATCACCAACGGGGAGGGCGCCGTCGAGGAAGTGCGCGGCCCCGGCGTGGTGGGCTACCAGCCGATCATCGCGCCCGGCGAATCGTTTCAGTATGTCAGCGGCTGCCCGCTCGACACACCGGTCGGCACCCTGCACGGCAGCTTTCAGATGGTGGAAGCCCAAGGCAATGCGTTCGATGCCCGCATCGCGCCGTTTCGGCTGATGGTGCCGAACATCCTGCAGTGAATCATCGCCGCAGCCCGGCTCGCCGCCGTTGCGGACCATCGCGACCGACATCCGGGGCGTTGCACGGCGATTTCGAGACCGGGATGCAGGGAACCGATTCGGGCGCACGCCGGGTAGCCAGATTCGCACCGTTCCTGCGGGACGATTACCTGCCCCGAAACACGGACCGGCCATCTTCGCCGATCGGTGACGACGCCCCGGGCGCGCTTTGCTACAACGGAACGCCGAAGAACTCGTCCTCGGAGCCGCCGCAGGCCTCGTGCAGGGCCAGGGCGTCCCGCCAGCGCGCCAGCTCGGGCGCGTCGGCCGGCCGGTGGGTAATGGCGCCGCCGGTGTTGTCCCCGAGCAGAAGCACCTTGGCGTTGCGAATGAAGCGGTTGAGCGCCTTGGCGTCGGTGGGTCGCACCACGCAGCGCGGCGCTTCATCGACCAGAATGGTGGTGGGCAGCATGACCGCATCTCCCTCAGGGCCGGATGAACTCAAAAGCCGTCCCGGCGGCTTCCCCACGGATGCGAGCCGGGCACCAGCGTGGCCTTGATGCCGGCTTTCGCGAGATCGTCCAGGCTCTTGTAGAAGCTCGATTCATGCACCAGCGTGCCGCTTTGCGTGGTGATGGCGACATAGCGGGCGGGCACGTCGGTCTCGCAGGCATAGCCGCCACCGGGCGCGAGGGTGCTGCGTGCGTTGCCGTCCCAATCGACGAAATAACCTTCTGCGACAGACATGAACGAACTCCTCATGGGTTGACGGACGACGCGTGGGGCCGCGTATCACCCAGCGCCATCACCCCCGGCACAGGCCGGATGCACGGTCCTAGGCGGCGCGGTTGGGCGTCACGCCCGCCACGTCGACCAGAATCTCCTCGCCCCGGATCTCGAGGGGATATTCGGCGAGGCGGCAAGGCTTGCCGCGGATGCAGGCGCCCGTCGTGCCGTCGAATTCCCAGTCATGATGGCGGCAGGCGATCACCTTGCCATTGAAGAAAGCATCCATGAGTGGTTCGTTGGCGTGCGGGCACATGCCCTGGAAGGCCATGGGCTTGCCGCCGGTCGGCCAGACCAGCAGCACCAGCGTGCGCTCGACGGCGGCCACGTCGGTCTTGCCCTCTTTCAGCTCGCTCAGATCGCAGGCTTTGGTGAACATGATCGTGCTCCTTGTCGGATCGATGAAACGCGGCAGCGTCAGGGTGCGATTGCGGCGCGGCAGGCGCCCGTCGCCGGGGGCAGCATGAGCGGGCGATGCGCATCACCGCATGCGCGCGTCAGCCGGCGGGTTGCATGGCGAGCGCGCCGCACTGGATGCAGCGATCGAGCACATCGAAGGCCTGTCCGGTGCAGCTGCCCTGGTTCTGCTTGCAGCCACGCGCGCCGCACGCGCCACAGACGTGGACGGTGCCGTTACATTTCTGGCCGGCCTTGCGGGTTCCGGCGCACAGAGCGGAATCGGCTTTGAGTTGATCGTAGGCAATGGCCATGAGCGGAACTCCTCAAACAGATGGCAGGGAGGGGGCGTGGGATTGCGGCGCGGCGGGCACCCCGCGCAGCCGGTGCAGATCGGCGACACGGTAGGCCACCGGGCCGTCGAACAGGCGGGTGCCGCCGCCTTCGGCAAGGGTGCGTCGCAGCTGAGCGGCATCGTCGATCGCCACCCCGGCGAGATAGTCGATGCCGAACGCGGCGAATGCGGGCAGCCACGGCGTTCCCGGACCCATCAGCACCGTGGTGGCCTGGCGGCTGAGCTCGGCCAGCCGGGGGAAGGTCTTGTTGGCGAGGCTGCTGGCGGTGAGAAATACCCAGTCGGCCTCGGGCAGCAGGAATTCACAGGCCGGATCGGGCAGGTCGCCCGGACCGGGCTGGCGCTCGAGCACCGTCACATCCAGCCCCTCCAGCAGCGCATCGAGGCCCGGATAGCGCCCGATCACCACCACCCGGCGCCCGCACAGCTGCGGCCTGAAGTGGTCGAAGACGGCGAGATTACCCGGCGCCGCACCGCGCACCGGCGTGGCGCCGGCCAGCACATGATTGGCGGATGTGTTGATCGCCGCATTCACCGCCGCCAGCCCGATGACGGCCTCGTGGGGATCGAAGCGGCGCAGCCAGCCGGCCAGTTCAGCGAGAGGCCGGCCGCTCAGTGTGCCGGCCCAGGACAGGGTGCGCGGGGATGCGGGCGGCGTCATCGCCAGACCCGTGCCGTCCGGGCCACGGCAGAGCGTCCAGATGAGTCCCAGCTGGACCGCCTCGGCCACGGCGCGCGGCGGAACCTGATCCGCCAGCAGGTCGTAGACGGCCCAGGGCGTGCTCATGACGCATCGTCGGGCAGGGCCAGCAGGCGCAGCTCACTTTTCACGGTCTCGCCGCTGCCCCAGACCTCCACCACCTCGATCCACCATCCGCTGCGTGCCGGATGCGACAGACACACCTCGAACTCGCCATACCAGCTGCCATCCCCATGCCTCAGCAGATGACCCTTGCGCTGGCCGCCGGCGGAGAAAAAATCCGCGCGCAGGCTGGGCAGTCCGCTGGCCGGATCGGTGTGCCGCGTGTAGCGCCCGTCCGTCCAGGGCGGGATGCGCACCCGCGTATCGAGCTGCCATCGGGCCAGCTGATTGCGGGCAGCGGCCAGCAGCGCTTCGCCCATGGGTGCCGCGGCTGCGGCGACGGCGGCCAGATCGTCGCCGGCAGCCGCATGGACGGACCGGGTTTCAGGCGGCATCGGCTGCCCCCTGATGCAGCGCCCGGATCACCTCGGCGCCGACCTGATCGGCCGGATCGATCTCCGCCAGCTTGGCCAGCAGCGCCAGACTTTCCTCAGGATCGCCGCGACGCAGACGGATGAAAGCCAGCGCCTTGAGACTGAACAGATAGAACCGCTCGGGCCCCACCGCCGGCGACCAGACCGCGCTTTGCGCCGTGAGGCTGCGCCAGTCGGCGGGAAAGCTGCCCTGGGCAGCCGCCGCGGCCAGGCCTTCACGGGCTGCCGTTTCGGCCTGGGCCAGCTGCTTGCGATAGAAGTGAAACTTGTAGCGCGCGAAATAGACGGCCAGAGCATTCGGATCGGCCGCCGCCGCCTGTTCGAGCCAGTGGCTGGCCGCCTCGCGATCGTCGTAATAGTTCGCGACCGCCCGCTCCAGCGATTCACGCACCCGGCCATGGACGGCGCCCCCATAGGCCGGGCGCGCCGTCAAATCGTCGCGCTCATCCATCCTTCACTCTCCTTCACTGGGGCGCGGCCGGGACCGCGTCGTCCGGCATCCGCCCGCCCGGCCCGGGTCGCCCCGGGTTCGATCCGCCGGGAGGACGATCACACGGGCAGGGCGGCGCGGCGGATGCAGCCGCTGTCATTGGGCGAACACCCCGGCCGCTTGCACGTGCCCGTCCGGTTCACCCGAACTTGAACAGAATCCCGAAACCGCCGCGGGGATATTCCCACTCCACGTTGCGGTAGTCGGTGCAGATGACGCGGCAGGTGCCGCATTCCAGGCAGCCGTCGGTGATCAGCGTGACCGCGCCATTGCCCTCAGCGGTGTAGCAGCCGGCGGGGCAGCAGGTGGTGCATTGCTGGGACTTGCACTGGCTGCGACAGACATCCGCGTCCTTGATCTGGATGTGCGGGCGGCCCGCATCGACCTTGTAGCGGTTCTGGAACAGCTTTTCTTCCACGTTGATGTGTGTCATTCGAACGCTCTCCACAGTCTGAAGGCATCCCCCATGAGGCCAAAAAGGCCGCGACGCTGGCCGAAGCTGCGCCGGACCGCCCGTTCTTTCGATTTCTTGTCCTCGCCATCCACCTGAATCATCTGGTGCATGGCGCCGGTGAGCAGTTCGGGATAGGCGTTGAAGAACTGCGGGTTCTTGTGCAGCACATCCGGCAAGCGCCGGTATTTCTTCAGATCCTTCATCACGAAGCTGTCATCCATCTTGCGCTTGTACAGGGCGAGATTCGCGGCGCTCAGCGGCTTGCCGGCCGCGCGCAGCTCGATGGCGGTCTCGCCGGCCAGCCGGCCCGAGGTCATGGCGAGGTTGGAACCTTCGCGATGCACCGAATTGACCAGTCCGGCCGAGTCGCCGACGATCATCCAGCCGTTGCCGTAGAGCTTGGGAACAGCGTTGTAGCCGCCCTCGGGAATGAGGTGGGCGACGTACTCCTTGAGCTCGGCCCCTTCGATCAGGGGCGCAATGGCCGGATGGGCCTTCATGCGCTCGAGCAGGACATAGGGCGGGATCTTCTCGCGCGTGAAATCGGACAGCAGGCAGCCCACGCCGATGGTGAGGGTTTCCTTGTTGGTATAAAGGAAACCGGTCCCGACCATGCCATGCGTGATGGCACCGCCCATTTCGATGGCCACGCCTTCCTCGCCCTTGAGGTTGAAGCGCTGATCGATGATCTCGGGGGCCAGAAACAGGGTTTCCTTGACCGCCAGCGCGACATCCTTGGGCTTGAGTTCGGGGTGGAAGCCCGCCTTGCGCGCCAGGGTGGAATTCACGCCGTCGGCCAGCACCACCAGATCGGCATAGATGGCGCCACCTTCGCGGTCGGTCATCACGCCGGCCACCCGCTCGTCGTCGAAGATCAACTCACGCACCGTGGTCTCGCAGATGACGAGGCCGCCGGCATCCTGCACTTTCTTCGAAAACCACTTGTCGAACTGAGCGCGGACAATGGTGTAACGGTTGTAGGGCGGACGGTTGAAAGCCTCGGAGCGGTAGTTGCTGCCGACATAGGCGTCCTCGCTCAGCATCCAGAAGCGCTGCTCGATGAGGTAACGCTCCAGCGGCGCGTCGTCGCGAAAGTCCGGGATGATGCGTTCCAGGGCATCGGCGTAGAGGATTGCACCCTGGACATTCTTGGAGCCCGGCGTCTCGCCGCGCTCGATCTGCAGCACCGACAAGCCGGCGCTCGCCATGGTGTAGGCGGCGGCATTGCCGGCAGGACCTGCGCCCACCACGATGGCATCGAATTTTTCGCGCATGGCGTTTCTCCTTTATCCCGCTTTCTGAGCCACGGCCAGATGCTGGCGGAAGGCTTCGGTAAGTGCCGGCAAGACCTGCAGGGCATTGCCCACGATGCCGTAGGTGGCGAAATCGAAAATGGGCGCGTTCGGATCGTTGTTGATCGCGATGATCACATCCGATCCTTCCATGCCCACCCGATGCTGGACCGCCCCCGAAATACCGGCGGCGATGTAGAGCTTGGGCCGGACCGTCTTGCCGGACTGGCCGACCTGGCGTTCCAGATCCACCCAGCCGGCCTGGACCACCGGACGCGAAGCGCCGACCTCGGCGCCGAGCACGCGCGCCAGATCCCACACCAGCTGGAAGTTCTCCGGCTGTTTCAGGCCGCGGCCGCCAGAGACGATGATGTCGGCGAAAGGCAGCTGCGGCTTGTCCTGGCAGTTGTCGGGGATGTAGTCGAGCACCTTGGTGACGATGTCGGTTTCCACCAGATTCAGGGGGTGCTCGATGATCGGTCCGCTGCGGGTCTCGTCGTAGCCGGCCATGGGCATCACGCGCGGCCGCACCGTGGCCATCTGCGGGCGATAGTTCAGGGTCAGGATGGTGCACAACAGGCTGCCACCGAAGGTCGGGCGTGAGGCAGCCAGACTGCGATTTTCCGGGTCGATGTTGAGCTCGGTGCAGTCGGCGGTGAGTCCGGTCTGCAGCGTGGTGGCCACCGAACCGGCGAGGTCGCGGCCGAGCGTGGTCGCGCCCAGCAGGAGGATTTCCGGCTGATAGGCGTTGACCAGATCGGTCAGCCCCTTGGTGAAGGACTGGTTGCGGTAATCGGCCAGCACCGGGTCTTCCATCAGATAGCAGCGATCGGCGCCGTAGCGGAACGCCTCGGCGCAGAAGCGGCGGGTGTCCTCGCCCGGGGCGCCCATCACCACACCGGAGAGCGGCACACCCAGTCCATCGGCGAGCTTGCGGCCTTCGCCCATCAGCTCCCAGGACACGGTGTGCGCATGGCCGCGCTCGTGCTCGACGAAGACCCAGACGCCCTTGTAGTCTGCCAGACGCGGATCCAGTTCGACCTTGCGGCCGGCCGGGCGTTTGGCGGGGGTGTTGCTTTCACTCATGACGAATCTCCTAGCGGGCACTCTGGCCGATCGCGCTTTCGAGCTGTGGGTTCTGCGTCATCAGCTTGGCGATCAGGGTCACGGCCAGATCCTTGGGGGTATTGCTCTCGCAGGTGACGATCTCGGCCTTCGCCGTCTTGGGCTTGGGCGCGAACACCTTGCTGACCACGGTGGGTGAGCCCTTGAGGCCGACCTTGGCGGGATCCTCGATCCCGGCGGCGGTCTTGTCCCACACCTTCAAGGGGTGCCGGGCAGCGCGGAAGATGCCGGCCTGACTGGCGAAGCGCATCTCATTGGTGCCCTCGAGCATGGTGATCAGGCAGGGCAGGCGGGTCTGCAGCACCTGAACGCCGCCTTCGGCGCGGCGCTGAACGACGATCTGGCGCTGCTCCGGATCGACGCTGTCGACTTGGGCAACATAGGTGAGCAACTGCAGGTCGAGACGCTTGGCAATGCCGGGGCCGACCTGAGCGGTGTCGCCGTCGATGGTCTGCTTGCCGCAGAACACCACGTCCACCGCCATGTTGCGGTCAATCTGACGAATGGCGCTGCCCAGCGCGAAGCTGGTCGCCAGAGTGTCGGAACCGGCGAAGGCGCGGTCGGTGACCAGAATGGCGTCATCAGCGCCGAAGGAAATCGCCTTGCGCAGCGCCGCCTCGGCCTGGGGCGGACCCATGCACAGCACCGTGACGTGGGCGCCATGCAGGTCCTTCAGACGCAGGGCTTCTTCCAGGGCGAACAGGTCGTAGGGATTGACGACTGCCGGGACACCCTGGCGCATGATGGTGTTGGTGACCGGATGAACGCGAATCTGCGAGCTGTCCGGGACCTGTTTGATACAGACGACGATATGCATGGCTGAGTCCTCAGGTCCGTTGCGAGGGGAGGCTGGCGCGCAGGCTGTCCAGGCTGACGCGTTGGCCGTCGGCATCCTGGAACACCTTGAACACCTTTTCCTGCGCCGCAGTGGAATGGACGAAATCCTCGTAGGCCTGGATCATCAAGGCCCGGCAGCTGTCCCGCTGCGCCGCTTCGTCCAGCTCGTCGAGGCGCGCGCGCGCCAGATACTGGCTGAAGCGTTTGAGGATGTGCAGGCGGTTGACCTGCACCACGGCCGGTTCGAACGGTACGTCCAGAAACACCAGAAATTCCTCGGCGTCGGAAAATTTTCCCAGTTGATCCAGTAGCTTGCTCATGACACGCTCTCTTGTTCAGTGAGTCGTTTTCTGCAGGTCCGGTGCACGTCCCGGCGCCATGTCGCTGCCCTGCAGACTGACGCACTCGTCGACACACGACCGGCATTCGGGGTCTTCGCCGGGGGACGGCGAGGCCATTTCCAGGCGCGCCTCCAGGGTATGGACGCGATCCAACAGGCAGGCCAGCGCCTTGCCGACCGGGTCGGGCATCAGGTGGTGATCCAGATCGATGCCTTGCGGCGTGATGCGGCGCTGATTCAGAGGCAGCACTTCGCGGCCGGGAATGCCGACGACCGTCATGTCGGGTGCCACATCCTGGATGACCACCGAGTTGGCGCCGATGCGGACGCCGGCACCGATGCGGATCGGACCCAGGATCTTGGCGCCGGCACCGATGACGACGCCATCGCCGACGGTGGGGTGACGCTTGCCGGGATTCCAGGACGTGCCCCCCAGCGTGACGCCGTGGTAGAGGGTGACGTCATCGCCGATCTCGGCGGTTTCCCCGATCACCACGCCGCAGCCGTGATCGATGAAAAAGCGCGCACCGATGCGGGCGCCGGGGTGGATGTCGATGTGGGTCACCATGCGGCACAGATGGCTCAGCAGCCGTGCCGGATAGCGCCAGCCATGCTGCCACAGGGCGTGGGCCAGCCGATGACCGATGACCGCGTGCACGCCCGGATAGGCCGTGATCACCTCGAAGCGGGTCCGTGCGGCCGGATCGCGCTGGAACACGCAATCCACATCGCCGCGGATTCGACCCCACAGGCCGGTGGAACCGCCTGGGCGCGATGTCCCGCTCAGCACGCGACTGGCCATTGCCCGATCTCCTCATGAAAGCGCTTGAGCTCGTCATCCTGCGGCGCCCGTTTCTCGCTCACGGCGTGCTGGCGTATGCGCGCCAGGATCTGCTGGGCCTCCAGCGGACTGAGCTCGATGCCCAGAGCGCGGTAGGCGGCACTCACCCCATGCGCGCCAGAGTGTTTCCCCAGCACCAGACGATGCGCGCGGCCGACTTCGGCCGGATCGAAGCCCTGGTAATTGAGCGGATTCTTGAGCAGGCCGTCGACGTGGATGCCCGATTCGTGCGTGAACACGCCGTCGCCGACCACGCACTTGTTGTCGGCCACCGCCCGGCCGGAAGCGGCGACGACCAGACGGGAAACGGCGGGCAGCTGGCGGGTGTCGATGCCGGTTTCGCGATTGCACAGATGCCGCAACGCCATGACCACCTCTTCCAGCGGCGCGTTGCCGGCCCGTTCACCCAGGCCGTTGACCGTGGTGTTGACGTGGGTGGCGCCGGCCAGCACCGCTGCCAGCGTGTTGGCCGTGGCCAGACCCAGATCGTTGTGGGCGTGCATCTCCAGTTCCAGATCGACATGGCGGCGCAGGCTCGCGATGGACTCGCGGGTGGTGAAGGGGTCCATCACCCCGAGCGTGTCGGCGTAGCGCAGACGCCGTGCGCCGCTGGCCTGGGCCTGTTCGGCCAGGCGCAGCAGAAAATCGGGATCGGCGCGTGAGGCATCCTCGGCGCCCACGCTCACCTCCATGCCGAGATCGCGCGCGGCGCACACATGCCGGTGGATGGCCGTCAGCACGAACGCCCGGTCGCGGCCCAGCTTGCGTTGGATCTGCAGATCCGAGGCCGGAATCGACAGATGCAGGCAGGGCGCCCCACAGCGATGGGCCGCTGCGAGATCGTCGCCGTGGGCGCGTCCCCAGACCACCAGGCGCGCGGGCAGCTGCAGCGCCAACAGGGCGCGAACCACCTCCTGTTCCTCGCTGCCCATCACCGGGATCCCGATCTCCAGCTCCGGCACTCCCATGCGGACCAGGGCCTGGGCGATGGCGAGTTTTTCCTCGAGGGTGAACGCCACCCCCGCGGTCTGTTCACCGTCACGCAATGTGGTGTCCTGAATGGTCAGAGCAGCCATGGCTCACGTCCTCACACAGCGAAAAGGCTCGCTTGTGCGAACTAGCGCAACTTTGATGCCAGAGCCCGAAAAAACGCCTATCCATCTGATCCGTCAGCGAATTTATGTGGAAACGAGTGCAGCGGGCGGGAAGAGGACGGCGCCGGATGCCGGTGCAAACCCGACATCGGCCGAACATGTCGGGTTTGCGACATGGCCGTCAGCGCGATTTGCGGCCCAGAGGCATTGACAAACCCGACGGGAAGGAGGTGAATGTTATTGACTCTGGCAAAGATCAGCCGCTACCGAGCTTAAGGTATGCCCCATGGTTGCTCTCGCATCGCACACCGAAGAATCTGATTTGCTGACGATTTATGAAATCAGCAAAGTCCTGGGTTCCTCACTCGACCTGCAGCGCACCGTGCGTGAGGTGGTCACTATCCTGTCCACCCATCTCGGCGGGCGGGCCATGGTCAGCCTGTTGCAGGAATCCGGAGACCTGCAGATCCTGGAAGCCTCCGGGCTGACCGCGGAGGAGAAAGCGCGCGGCCGGTTCAAGCTCGGGGAGGGCATCACCGGCAAGATCATGACCAGCGCCATGCCGATGGTGGTGCCGGATATTTCCCTGGAACCGCTTTTCCTGCATCGCACCGGCGCCCACCAGGGCCAGACCGATGAGGTCGTCGCGTTCATCGGCGTGCCCATCCTGGTGGGGCGCGACGCGATCGGCGTGCTCAGCATCGCGCGCGGCGCGGCGCGCAATGTCTCGGTGCGTTACGAGCGCATCGTGCGTCTGCTCAAGATGGCGGCCAACCTGATCGGCCAGACCGCCCACCTGCACCAGCACATCGGCGCCGAGCGCGCCTCGCTCATGGCCGACCGCAACCGGCTGCAGAAACAGCTCCAGGGCAAATACCGGCTCGACAACGTCATTGGCGTGTCCAAGGCGATGCAGGAGGTGTTTTCCGAGGTCCACCAAGTGGCGGCCAGCCGTTCCACGGTGCTGCTGCGCGGCGAAAGCGGGACCGGCAAGGAGGTCATCGCCCGGGCTGTTCACTACCTCAGCCCCCGGCGCGAACGGCCGTTCGTGTCCCTGAATTGCGCCGCGCTGTCCGAAACCCTGCTCGAATCGGAGCTGTTCGGACACGAAAAAGGTTCGTTCACGGGCGCCACCACCGAACGCAAGGGCCGCTTCGAGCTGGCCCATGGCGGAACCCTGTTTCTCGACGAGATCGGCGAGATTTCCCCCGCCTTCCAGACCAAATTGCTGCGGGTGCTGCAGGAGCGGGAATTCGAACGTGTCGGCGGGACCAAGCCGATCCATGTCGATGTGCGACTGATCTGCGCCACCAACAAGAACCTCGAAGAAGCGGTCAGCAAGGGCGAGTTTCGCGCCGACCTGTATTTCCGCATCAATGTGGTGACGATCTTCCTGCCGCCACTGCGCGATCGGCGTGAGGACATTCCGCTGCTGAGCCAGCATTTTCTGGAAAAATTCAACCGCGAGAACGATCGCGGGCTGATGCTGAGCCCGGAAGCGCTCAAGATCATGCTCGAGTGCAACTGGCCCGGCAATGTGCGCGAACTGGAAAACTGCGTGGAACGCGCCGCCACCATGACCCAGGGCGACATCGTGCGCGCGCCCACCCTGGCCTGCCAGCACAATCGCTGCTTTTCCCTGGTCCTGCAATCCTACGGCACGGCGCCGCGGCCGTTTCCGATCGAGGTGGTGCCGGCACCCATCCCATCCACAGCCGCGCCCGACCGGATCGGGCCGTTGGACGAATTCGGCGCCGACGAGCTGGGTCGATCCGGACTGCCCGACCGGGAGCGGCTGATTCAGGCGCTCGAACAGTCCGGTTGGGTCCAGGCCAAGGCCGCCCGGTTGCTGTCGCTCACCCCGCGGCAGATTGGCTATGCGATCCGCAAGCATGGCATCGAAGTGAAGCGCTTCTGACACCCCGCCCGCCGGCGCCTCCCCGAACCGATTTCTCCCCATCCCCCGTCCACGCACCCGGCGCCCCTCGACGCCGGGCCCCGTGTCGCATACCGAACATTTGATTCCCCACCTGCTCCCGGCATGTCGGGTGCGCGACATCCACGCCGACGACCCAAAAGAAACTCCTTCATTTTCAGTGAGTTGTCAAATGGCATAGCTGTTGCTGGGAAGTGATGGCCAGCGTTGGGACGCGCCGTCCCGATGCGAAAAGGACACATGCCGGAGGGCGTCATGCAAGAACGAATCGGGATCAATGACAAGCTGGGTCAGATCAGCGTTGCGGTGGCCGGCTCGGCCAGCGAGATCGCCGCAAAGATTGCAGAGGATCACAACGGCTGCGGCACCTCGGGCGGCAGCGGCAAGTCGAGCTGCGGCTCGGGGGCCGGTGCCGGCGATCTGGCACCGGAGATCTGGGAGAAGGTCAAGAACCATCCCTGCTACAGCGAAGAGGCACACCATCACTACGCGCGCATGCACGTGGCGGTGGCCCCGGCCTGCAACATCCAGTGCAACTACTGCAACCGCAAGTACGACTGCGCGAACGAGTCCCGCCCCGGCGTGGTGAGCGAAAAGCTGACCCCCGAACAGGCCGCCAAGAAGGTACTGGCGGTGGCCTCGACCATCCCCCAGATGACGGTGCTCGGCATCGCCGGCCCCGGTGATCCGCTCGCCAATCCCGAGAAGACCTTCAAGACCTTCGAGCTCATCGCGAAAACCGCGCCGGACATCAAGCTGTGCCTGTCGACCAATGGTCTGGCCTTGCCGGATCACATCGACACCATCGCCAATTTCAACGTCGATCACGTGACCATCACCATCAACATGATCGATGCCGATGTGGGCGCCGAGATCTATCCGTGGATCTACTACAACAACAAGCGCTACAAGGGCCGTGATGCCGCGCAGATCCTCACCGATCGCCAGCTCCAGGGTCTGGAGATGCTCACCGCCCGTGGCATCCTCACCAAGATCAACTCGGTGATGATTCCCGGCATCAACGACAAGCATCTGGTGGACGTGAACCGGGCCGTGAAGTCGCGCGGGGCCTTCCTGCACAACATCATGCCGCTCATCTCCTCCCCGGAGCACGGCACCGTATTCGGCCTGAACGGCCAGCGCGGTCCCACCGCGCAGGAGCTCAAGGCCCTTCAGGATGCCTGCTCGGGCGAAATGAACATGATGCGTCACTGCCGCCAGTGCCGCGCCGACGCCGTGGGCCTGCTCGGCGAGGACCGCTCGGCCGAATTCACCACCGACAAGATCATGGCCATGGAGGTGAACTACGACGGCGACACCCGCAAGGCCTATCAGGCGGAAGTGGAGCGCAAGCGCCAGGAGCAGGTCGCCGCCAAGCGCGACGAGCTGTCCGAGCTGGCCGGGCTGCACAGCGACATCAAGATGCTGGTCGCCGTGGCCACCAAGGGCGGCGGCAAGATCAACGAGCACTTCGGCCACGCATCGGAGTTCCAGATCTACGAAACCAGTGTGGACGGCGCCAAGTTCGTCGGCCATCGCCGCGTCGATCTGTACTGCCAGGGCGGCTATGGCGAAGAGGACGCGCTCGACACCGTCATCCGGGCCATCAACGACTGCCACGCCGTCTTCGTCGCCAAGATCGGCGGCTGTCCCAAGGACACGCTCAAGCAGGCCGGCATCGAGCCTGTGGACGCGTATGCCCAGGAGTTCATCGAGCGCTCGGTGATCGCCTATTTCAAGAACTATCTCGAACAAGTCGAGAGCGGCGCCATCGTGCATCAACCCAAGGGTGATGCCGCCATTCGCCAGGGAGCGTATGTCGCCGCTTGATCGGAGGCGGTCGACACGTGATGGGGGCGGGGCGGTCAGCCTCGGCGTATCCCGCCCCCATTTTTTTGAGACCCCAGGAGGTTGTCATGTCCTACAAAATCGTTGGTTCCCAATGCACGGGCTGCTCGGCCTGCGAACCCGTATGCCCCAATGTGGCGATCTACGAAAAAGACGGGATCTTCGCCATCAACCCGAAGAAATGCACCGAATGCATCGGGTATTTCGATGAGGCGCAATGTGAGGCGGTCTGCCCCGTGGACAAGACCTGCATCATCGATCCCGCCCAGCCACGCTACCAGCCGCAGGCCTGAAGGAGATCCCGCTCATGGAACTTTCCATTCTGCCGGCCGCGGAAAAATTCATCCGGCGCATGGTGCGCTTCGGCGGTGGTGAGCAATGCGGCTTCCGCCTGGTGGTGACGCCGGGTGGATGCTCCGGCCTGAGCAGCGAATTCAGCGTCGAGCCGGCGCCGCAGAACGGCGAAGTCGTCTTCGAACACGGGGGACTGCGGCTGTTCCTGCCGGCTCCGAGCGCCGAGCTGCTCGACGGGGCCACCATGGATTTCGTCGACACGGCCACCACCAGCGGGCTGGTTTTCCAGACTGCCGGCAAAGGTCCGTGTGCCTGCAGCAGTGCCAGCACCATGGGCCCGGCAACGGTATCGGTGAGTTCCATCGAGCGGCGCACTCCGCCGTCCGGCGAAGCCTGAGCGGCAGGCGATTGCCATGAACATCCGCAGCCGGCGCATCGCGCACGAGGCCTCTGAATCGACAGGGGCATGGCTGGACACGCTCGATCCGACCGCCGTGATCTGCTGCGCCGCCGGACTGCCCGACCGTGCGCGCATCGCCCTCGAGGCGGCCGGGCGCGACTACAGTGACGAGGCGGCCTGTCGGGCCCATCTGACCGAAGCCCAGCGTCTGGCACCGGACCATCCGGCCGTACTGATCGGCTTTTACCGCTTCCACTTCTACGGCGGTCGGCTGCGCGAGAGCCTCGCCGTCGGCATGCGCTGTCTGGCGTGGGCCGCCGCCATGGCAGGCCTGGCTGCGGACTGGCGATCGGTGCAGGCCGGCGATGCGCGGTTCGGCGATTACGCCGCGGCGCTGCCGCGTTTCTATCTGTTTTGTCTCAAGGGCTGCGGCTATCTGCATCTGCGCCTCGGCGAGCCCGAAGCTGGGCGGCCGATGCTGGAAAAACTGGGTCAGCTCGATCCCGATGATCGGCTGGGCGGCCGTGTCCTGCTCCAGGTTCTGGACCGGCAGGGGAGGGAGGACGATGACTGAGCCGCAAGCCTCCACAGGCGTGATCACCGAGACCCTGGACTGGACCGGGCGACCCATCGACTGCGCGGCCTGTCCTCATCGGGAACGACTGGCATCGCAACGCTGCGGCCCGAGCTGGTCGTGCATGCAGGATCGCTATGCGCCCCGCATCGATCGCTTCTTTGCCCTGAATCCGGAATGCGCGAACGACGCCCTGACACATTCCTATTTCGAGGTGCGGGCGGTGGCCGCCCGGCATGCGGACTTGTTCCATCTCGCCCGTCTTCTGAGCGACCCGGACGAGACCGTGCGCTGGAGCGTGGCGCAGCGTCTGCCCATCACCCAGCTGCACAAGCTCAGCCACGACCCGGACCGCGAGGTTCGCATCCGGGTTGCCTCGCGCATCCGTGCGGGGGATCTGTTCGCGATGATCCATGACCCCGATTACTACGTGCGCCAGATCGTGGCCAAACGATTGGCGCCGGGCCTGCTGCCCCTGATGGCCGCGGATCCGGAAGCCGAAGTGCGCAAGGTGGTGGCCCATCGGGCCGATTCCACGCTGCTGCCGCGCATGGCCCGTGACCCCGATCCGGCCGTGCGCCTGGTGACGATCGAGCGCCTGCCCCCGGCCCAGCTGGTTGCGCTGCGCAGCGATCCGGATTGGCGGGTCCGCTACGAAATTGCCCGCCGGATTCCAGTCGATGCGCTCGGCGCGCTGCTCAGCGACGACGACGCCGAGGTGCGCCGCATGGCGCAGCTGCGCTGCGACGCGGCCCTTGATGAAGCGGGTCCGTCCCGCTGTGTTTCATGAGCACACTTCCCGAAGGAGGTTCCCATGAGTGATGGCGTACCCAGTGAACTGGACGACGAACCCGTCTTCCGCTTTGGCGAGAAAGTGCGCTCGCGCAAGACCATCCGCAACGACGGCACCTACGTCGGCAAGGAGATCGGCGAAATCCTGGTGCGCAAGGGTGATCTCGGCTACGTCAGCCACATCGGCACCTTTCTTCAGCAGTTCTACATCTACGGTGTGGACTTCCTGGAAACCGGTCATCGGGTCGGCATGAAAGCCAAGGAGCTCGTGTCGCTGGACCGGTTGCCCGAAGCCGATGCCAAGCTCGCGCCCGCCGACGAGAACGGACGATGAATCGTGTCCACGCGCGGCCCGAGGCCGACCGCACCTCTGCGCCGGAGGTCCCGATGGGCGGCAATGCGGCCCGCACCGCAGAGTCCGGCTGGCGCGCAAGGTTGATGCGAACCCTGGCTGTCTGGATGGCCGCCTGCGTGGATGCATGCAGCCAATGGCGGATGGGAGAACCAGGCATGTCCAGCACAATCGTCCCGCCCAGCCCCGCGCAGCCGGTCAGCGCGCATCCCAACGAACTGGATGTGCGCCGCATCCGCCGCACGCTGGAAAATCGGCGCCGCTACCGCTACGTCGAGCCGCAGGTGATCGGCATCGCGGGCGGCTACCGCATCGAAAGCCCGTGTTGCTCACGCAACATCGATCCCGCCGGCGGCCTGATCGACATCGCCCGGCTGCTGCAAGCGCCCCATAACGGGCAATGGCTGCTGCAGTATCGGGATCACGCGCAGCAGTGCTGGGTCACGCACGGATTCTTTCCTTCGCTCGGCGCCGCGCTGGCGGTGCTGGGTGAGGATCCCGATCGGCTGTTCTGGCCCTGAGGTGTGCCATGTCGCTGATCTACTTTGACCACAACGCAACCACACCGCTGGCGCCCGAAGCTCTGGACGTCATGTTGCCCTATCTGCGTGAGGCGTTCGGGAATCCCTCGAGCCCGCACCAACTGGCCGAGGCACCCGCCACGGCGGTGCGCAGCGCGCGGGCGCAGGTCGCCGCACTGTTCAATGTGCCGGCCAAAACGATCCATTTCACCAGCGGGGCCACGGAAAGCATCCATTGGGCGATCCAGGGTGCGCTCGCCCTGCATCCTGAGCGCCGTCACCTCATCACCAGCGCCGTGGAACATCCGGCGGTGCTGAAGCTGTGTCGCCATCTGGAACAGCAGGGCGTGGCGGTCACCTATCTGCCGGTCGACCGTGAGGGACGGCTGCGCGTCCACTATCTGGAAGCGGCGCTGCGGCCCGACACGGCGCTGGTCTCGCTGATGGCCGCCAACAACGAAACCGGCGTGTTGTTCCCGGTCGAGGAAATCGCGGCGCTGACCCGCGCGCGCGCGGTGCTGCTGCATGTCGATGCCGCGCAGACCGCCGGCAAGCAGCCGTTGGACCTTTCGCGCGTTCCGATCGACCTGCTGTCGTTTTCGGGACACAAGCTGCACGCGCCCAAAGGCATCGGCGCGCTCTACATTCGCAGCGAGATCAACCTGCCCCCCCTGTTCTTCGGCACCCAGGAACGCGGCCGGCGCGGCGGCAGCCTGAACGTGCCGGCCATCGCCGGGCTGGGCGAGGCCTGCCGCCTGGCGGGCGAGGCCCTGAAGGCGCCGTCGAACACGATCGCCGGACTGCGCGACCGGCTCGAAGCCGGGGTACGCGCGCTGTATCCCGCGGCCCGGATCAACGGCGCCGCGGCCGAGCGCCTGGCCGGCACCAGCAACATCAGCTTTCCCGGTTATGACGGCGAGGCCATCGTGCAGCGGCTGGACCGGGCCGGCATTGCCACAGCCAACGGCGCCGCCTGCGTCGCCGGCGGCAGCCAGGCCTCGCATGTGCTGATGGCCATGCACAAGGACGAAGCGCTGGCCAACAGCGCGGTGCGTTTTTCCTTCTCACGCTACAACACCATGGCCGAGGTGGAACAGGCGCTCGCCGCACTGGCGACGGTTCTTTCCACCCTGGCCCCCGAGGCCGCCGCTGCCCAGGGCGGCTGAACATTCAACAGGGGAATGCCGCATGAAAGTCATGATTCGCCGCGATGCCGCCGGTGCGCTGTCGGCCTATGTGCCCAAGAAAGACCTTGAAGAGCCCATCGTCTCCATGGACAACCCCGATATGTGGGGCGGGGTGGTCACCCTGGCCAACGGCTGGCGGCTCGAGTTGCCGGCGATGGCCGCTGACACGCGGCTGCCGTTGACGGTCGACGCACGCCGGCTGGGGGAATGACCATGGATGCCGCCGATCTCGCCTGTCTGGAAGACGTGTTCAGCACCGAGGCGCCGCCGGATTGGCTGGCGCGGCTGCGTCGCGAGCTGCCCGGCCGGTCGATCACGGTCTGCGATGCCGCCGACATGACCGAGGGCCGACCCTATCGGGCGTACCCGGAATTCGAGGTCTATCTGGTGGACGGCTCGGGGCATTGCTGGCAGCTCACACAGGATCCGGCGGTGGCCACCGCGCTGGTGGTCGCCCAGCGTCGTCGCAGGGCCGCATCGTGAAACCCGCCGACTACGACATCCTGCTCAGCGAGCCGGACTTCAGCGACCTGGAGCGGCAGATGGTGGCCGCGGTGATGGGTTCGCCGTACATCACTGCCGGCCCGCTCACCGAACGCCTGGAAGCGGCGGTGGCGGAACGTCTCGGACGTCGCCACGCGCTGTGCCTGAGCAGTTCCACCCTGGCGCTGTGGCTGATCCTGCGGGCCGCCGGCATCGGACCGGGCAGCGACGTGGTGGCGCCCTCGTATGGGTGGCGCCAGCTCGCCGATGGCGCAGTCTTCGCCGGGGTCGGCGTCGTGTTTGCCGATGTCGACTACTGGTCGGGCTGTCTGACCGCGGAAAAAATTGCGGCGCGCCTGACTCCCCAGACCCGCGCACTCGTGGTAGCCAATGCCAACGGCCATCCGGCCCCGTGGGCCGAGCTGCGGGAACTGGCGAGCGTTCATGGATTGCTGCTGATCGAGGATTCCACCGAGGCGGTCGGTTCGGTCTACCAGGGCCGGGCCGTCGGCAGCTTCGGCGACTGCGCCATTTTCGATTTCACCCAGCCGGGGGCCATCGCCTGCGGCGCGGGCGCGGTGATCGTGACCGACGACATCGATCTGGCCAGTCGGTTGCGGCTGCTGCGCGATCGGCGCCTGTCCGATCGCGGCTCGGTGGTGGCGGGGGGATTGCCGGTTGCGGGTCTCGCGATGGGCGAGCTCAACGCGGGGCTCGGCTTGGCACAGTGGACCCGGCTCGATGAAGTCTTGAGTCAACGCAAGACCATCGAGGCCCATTACCTCGATGTCATCCAGTCCTTCGAGGGGATCAAGCCACCCTATGCGGCGCCGGATGTGGACGAGGTGCATTGGTTCCTGTCACTGGTACACCTGGGCACCCGTTTCAGCCGCAGCAGCCGCGACGACATCGTCGACGATCTGGCCACCGCCGGGGTGGAGGCGGCGGCCTATTGCCTGCCGCTGCATCGCCAGGCGCGCTATTTCGACAAGCAGCGCCCGCGCCAGGACTTGTGGGTGACCGACAAGCTGGCCGATCGCGCACTGGCGCTGCCGTTTCACAGCCGTCTCGACGCCGAGGAAGTCAGCTTCATCGTCCAGACCGCCAAGGACGCTTCCATCAACGTGGGGGCGGGGTCCGCCATCTATCTGTAACCGGCGATTGCCATCGCCGAGGAGAGCGCCATGAGTACCGATGTCATGATCCACGTCCGTTTCGCCCCCGATGGCACCGTGATGGAAATCGGCGAGCGGCCAGCGGGCTGCACCGCGCAGCAGTGGTTCAACTTCCTGACCCGCCAGAGCGGCCTGTCCTATCTCACGCTCTCCGGCGGGCGGGCTGTGTTTCGCATCGCACCCGACGCCATGGGCGGGCTGCACGAACAAGCCGTTGCCGAGGTCGCAGCATGAACGATACGAATCATCTGGAAGTCATCGCCAGCGGCCTGAGCGCCGGTCGCATGATTCCCTATCTGGGTCCCGGCATGGTGGATCTGTGCCCCGAAGCAGGCACCGTTCCCGCCTCCCTGGAAGCGCTGGCCATTTTTCTGGGCAGCAAGGTCACCGTGCCGGGCCGCGCTCGGGGAAATCTTGGTGCCAGCGCCCAGTACATCGAGAACTTCAAGCACCGCAAGACGCTGGTGGACCTGATGCGTCAAGCGTTTGCGCCGACGCTCACCCCCTCACCGTTGCACCGGACGCTGGCGGCGCTGCCGTCCATTCCGCTCATCGTCCAGCTCTGGTACGACGATGTCATGCGCACCGCGCTGGCCGGTTGGCCCGACTTCGGGCTGATCCAGGGGTTGAGCCAGTCCGAGCATTTCGGCACCTGGTACCAGGCCATGGCGGCGGACGGCACCGATCTCGAGCTCACCGCGCTCGCCGAGCGGACGCTGGTGCTCTACCAGCCGTGGGGCGCGGTCGAGCCGCGGCCGAATTTCCTCGTGTCCGATGCCGATTTCGTCGAGGTGCTGACCGAGATCGACATCCAGACGCCGATTCCGCCGCTGGTGCAGGAACGCCGCCGCGACCGCGCGTTCCTGTTTCTCGGCTGCCGTTTCACCAGCCAGACCGAACGCATCTTTGCCCACCAGATCAGCAAACGCTCCTCGGAAACGCACTACGCCGTGCTCGCCGCCGAACCGACGCGCAACGAAGCCCGTTTCCTGGAACAGCACGGCATCACCCGGCTGGAACTGCCGCTCGCGGCGTTCGCCGATGCCCTGCAGGCGCAGCTCACCGCCGGCCGGACCGAGGCGTTGTCACGCACCGCCTGACATCCGCAGCAAAGGTCGGCGTACCCCACCGGAGCGCCGCCCGGGCGCTCCAGAAACGGAGCGCTCAGCGCCGACATCACAAATGTCGACATCGTGAAGGGAGAGGGCGGCCCGGCCACCTGGAGTGGCACAGACCGCCCAGGCAAGACGTGATGGATACCGGGGTGTCCGTCACCCCAGCGCAGTGGGCACCGTGGTCGGCGGCAAGTCGGCCGGTACCTCTTTCTCCAGCATGGAGAAAATGAGCCGTTTGATATGCGTTGCCAGGGTCCGGTAATCCTCGTGTTCGGGCTTCGCGCCGGGCAGCAGCCGCCGCAAGGGTCCGACTTCGTAGTGGTAGAGAATCATGGCGATGATGGACATGATGACCATGTGAATGTCGGTGGCGGGCGCGAGCACCTCGACGATTGCCGCGAGCTCGTCAAACGGTTGTTGGAACAGCTCGCTGAGCATTCCCACGCTTTCTTCATCTCCGTCCAGCAGTTCCCGCTGCATCACACGCCGAAAATCCGGATCATCGGCGAGCAGCTGGGTGTACCGTTCGATGAAGGCGGCCAGACGCTCTTCCGGCGTTCCTTGCGATGAGAGGATCGCGTGCGTGATTTCGGCCTTGGACTGAAACGAGAATTTCAGCGCTTCGCGATACAGCGTCTGCTTGTCCTGAAAATGGTAATAAAGCGCCGCGGAAGTCATTCCAGCCGCTGCACCGATGTCCCGAATGGTAACCTTGTTATACCCATAGGCGGCAAACATTGGCACCGAAACCGCCAGAATTTCCGTTTTCTTATCAAACTGTGCACTTTTTTTTCTATCCACGTTCACTGCCTAAACATCCTGTTACATTTCCAGCAGAACCTTGCTCGAAGGACACCGAACGCCGTCCGGCCGGGTGGCTCACTCGACACGAGCCAATCCGCTCAGTTGCCGGGCAAAAGGCCGCTTGGTCCGTTACTGAAGTTTACCGTGGACCTTGCGAAAGCGCCATCCCTTACTGATCGGCCAGTCAACTGTCCGGGACAGCGCCAGTTCTCGACGAGACTCCCGCCCGAAACTGCGGAACGCCCGTACCGCTGACCTTAAGGGTGACAAGACCGGCTGCGAAGAAGCACGCCGCAGGATTCCGCCCGACAGTGGCATCATTCCGAAGCGCGCTTTATTCCAGCAGACAGCGATCCACTCATGGCGCGACGCCGTGATCGGATCGGCCAGATGAGGGGGCGTCACCCCTCACGCAATCCCATCCCGGGCTCACCGCATCCTGTCAGCAGGCGAGCCCCATTCGATCAGGCGCATCGGAGAGATGCAGACATCCAGCGTGCAGACACGACGGATTTCGATCCCCAAGCATCCTTCCCGCGCGTCACGGTAGTGCAGTCCCCTGCGAGAAGCCCCATCGTAGTGCGGATCATGCGCGGCGCGCCGCAACCATTCGATACCGGATCAGGCCGGACCCTCATACATTACGCTTCGATTATTCACTGATCCGACAATGACTTACGAGTTCATTCCTTGGGAAAACAAAAAATTGGCACGCTCTCTGCTCGGTGGTAACTGATCGATTGATAAGGGGCGTCCGACATGACCAAGCGTGATCTTTTTTTACCCGGAAGCGGCGAGTTCTGTAGAGACATCGGCGCTTGTGATGCCACCGTGGTCGGAGAAAAGCTTTTCATCTCCGGGCAAGGCGGTGTCGATTGGACCGACAACATGACATTGCTTCCGACCTTCGAAGCCCAGACCCGAAAAACCTGGGTCAATATCAAGACTGCACTCGATGCAGCGGGCTATGAGAGCGAACACATCGTACAAATCCTCATGATGATTGTACACGCTGATGATTCTGAAGGAACCTTCAGCGAAAAAACCATGAAGATCTTTGAAATCAAGAACGAAATACTCCCCGATTCGACACCAACCGGAACAACCATCGGCGTGAGTGATCTGGCGCTGCCGGATCTCCAGGTCGAGATTCAGGTCGTTGCCATGAAATAGCCAAGTTTGACATCGCGACTGAACGACCCGGAAGAGAAACTTCCGATGACTTCCAAAGCGTCTCAAGGTGAAAGATTCCGCGGAAGCCCATACACCGTCGAACACAACGCGATGTGTAATCCCGAAAGAACGATTCAGATCCTCAATATGCCCGCTTCAGGGAACGACAGGAGAACGACATGAAATTCGGCCTTATCGTTGAAGCAAATGTTCCGGTTGGGTTGACCCAACACCGCCGGTATCAGCAGATGATCAGTGAAGCAGTGTACGCAGAAGAAGCGGGATTCGACTTCTGGGGTGCATCCGAGCAGCACTTCATGGGGAACATTGGCATGTCCGCCACTGAAGTGATGTACGCGGCGGTCGCAGCAAAGACCACCCGCATTCGCTTGCGGCACATGATCCGTCTGCTGTTGAAGTTCAATCATCCGTTGCGCATCGCGGAACAGCTGGCGACCCTCGACCTCATCTCCAACGGCAGGGCCGAACTGGGGACAGGACGATCGAATTCCCTGATCGCTCTGAATGCCTTTGGGGTCAGTCCCACCGAAACACGCGCGCAGTGGAACGAATCGCTGGACATCATCGCCAAGGCGATTTCCGAGGACTGGGTAGAACACAAAGGGAAGTACTGGGAGATACCGCCGTGTTTCCTGACGCCCAAGCCTCTGCAGGAACCGCACCCCCCGCTCTCCGTCGCGGCCTCAAGCATGGAAATGCATCAGATCGCGGGCGAGAAAGGAATCGGCTGCATGGGCTTCGACAACTATCTGGGTTGGGGCCGCGTAGAAGATGCCGCCAAGCTCTATAAGAATGCCATCACCCATCCATCGCAGCAGGTCGGAAAGGTTGTCAACGATACGCTCTCCTTCCTGGTGCTGCCCGCCTATTGTGCCAAGACGCACGAAAGAGCGATCGCGGAAGGCGGACCGACCGTCATCAATTTCCTTCGTATTGTCGTTCAGGCATACGACCAGCTCGCCGAAGCTTCACCCGACTATGCCTACATGGCGGAGTCGAAGATGATCAATGCGATGCTTGACGATATTGAAGTACTGCTTGAGCACACGCCCGGGGTGCTCTGCGGAACGCCGGAGTATTTCGTTGAGCAGATTTCACGCCTCAAGGAAGCGGGATATGACGAAGTCATTCTCCGTGTCGACGGGGACATGACCCACCGCCAGATCATGGAAGCGGTGGATCTGATTGGAAATCACGTCATTCCACACTTTGCGTCCCCACGCAATGTCGTCACCGGAAGCCCATTTGCCGAGGGGACTAAATTCCTGCCCTAAATTTTTACCTGTCGACTTATTAATTGATCAGTATATCACCCACCGTTCCAACATCAGGAGCCGAACAATGAACGCAACCAATATCTATGTGCCGGGAAGCGGGGATTTCTGCAAGGCGATTCACGCCTGCGACGCGAAGCGGGTTGGTAATCACATCTTCATTTCAGGGCAGGTCGGCGTGAAATGGGGGCAAACCATGGAAGACTTCGAGGTGTTGCCCACCTACGAGGAACAGGTGCGCCAGACGTGGTTGAACATCAAGAACGTGCTGGAAGCGGCCGGCGGTGCACCCAAAGACATCGTTCAGATCGAGCAATTCATCGTTCACAGCGAGGCGCCAGACATTCCCTTTGCGGACAAGGTGATGAAGATTTTCGAGATCAAGCGGGAACTGCTTCCTGACGCGATCCCGACCGGTAGCGCCATGGGCGTCACGCATCTTGCCTTGCCCGGCCTCATGCTCGAAATCCAGGTTGAAGCGGTCGTCAGCGCCTGAACGCGGACCCATACCTCACGTCATCTGGAGAACAATGATGAAGCCGACTGGATTACTGGATCTCAGCCCGGAACAGAAGAAACTTCAAGAATCCGCCCGGGAAGTCGCACAGGTATTGAAGAAAAATGCTGACCAGGCCGACCGTGAACGGTGGGTTCCATCCGAGAACTGGGACGCCATCAAATCTGCCGGATTCTACGGCGCACTGGTTCCGAAGGCATATGGAGGCCTGGGACTGGGGATGTTCGAGTACAGTCTGATCCTGGAACAGCTGGGGCAGGGCTGCTCCGGCACGTCCATGGCCTTCAACATGCATCAGATGTCCATGAGTCTGATGAAGGGGGCCGGCCTCGAGTCCGTCAACAAGGACAAGTTCGCGTATCTGTGCGATCTCACGGTCAACAACCTCATGTCCGCCGTCGCCTCGGAGCCCGGTGGAAACTCCCTGATCTATGCAACGCTGAACCCGACCTCATACGTTGAGGTCGTGGAGGGCGGATACAAGCTCTACGGCCGCAAACAGTTCGGCACGAACTTTGAAGCATCGCGCTATTCGATGGTGATGTTTCACATCAAGGATTCGCCGGATGCCACCGAAAGCGTGTTCCTGCTGATCGACACCAAGATGCCGGGCGTCAATGTCGAAGATACCTGGGATACGCTGGGTCTTCGCGCCACCCGCAGCAACAGCGTGTTCTTTGATGGGCTGTTCATTCCCGAAGAGCAAACCCTGTTGCGTGGAAGCGACTTCTTTCAAAGCTTGCTCCAGACCTCAAGCGCCGAGTTCTACCACACGTTTTCTTCGGTATACCTGGGCATTCTGACGGCAATGCTGGATTGGGCGCAGCAGTATCTGCTTTCACGGGTTCCACGCGGCTACACCCAGCCCATGGCTTACCACCCCTCAAGCTTGCAGACGATCGGCGCGCTGATTGATCGCCTCGACCAAGCACGACTGATCGTCCGCCAGGTGTCATTGACTTATGACACCCATGGAAACATCCCGGAATCCTTCTACGGCTTTGCCAAGGCAAAGCTGGCGATTACCAACGCGCTCATGGAAGCCGTCAGAACGCTTCCGAGCGCATGCGGGGCCAACTCGCTTTACAACAAGAATCCGCTCCCACGATTGATGCGGGATGCCATGGTCGCGACCGTCATGCCCCCACATATGTGGCAAGAGCGAGAGCTGGCCGCCATCGGGGCCATGGATCTCGATATGACAAAGATTCAGCCGCCCCTGGGCTGATCCAGTCCGACCGGCTGCCTGGTCGCAGGCAGCAACGATGCGCAAGACGATCATCCGGAGAACATCGATGACCCAAGCCCTTTCATCCGTTCAGGATCTCTACGAAACGTGGTGCACCGCACGGCGAACCGTGGCTATCGAACTGATGCTGTCGTTGTTCAATCCGGAGGCTGGTGATCGGGCCGATCAGTCCGAGGGAAACGGCGGTCCGCGGGTGATCGGTGGTTCCGCCTTCGGTTACACGAAGCTTCAGACTGCGCTCCTGTCCAAGCTGCTTCCCGAGCCTTTCGAAGGTGAGCTTCGTGCAACGCACGGACTGATCAAGCGCGGCGAGAGCTGGCGAATCGTTCGGTATCACGAATCACGGCAACTTGATCTGGCACAGGAAATGGGCTTCGCCCTGGACGCGTGAGTCACCGACCGGCGCGCTTGGGGACCGACCCAAGCCGCCTCTCTTTCCGGTCGCTGGTGCGTGATTCCATCATGTGAGAGGTATGTGATGATTACGAAGCTTTCCGATTGGCATTCTCCGTCCCCGTCATCCGAACAATCGGATGAACCGGTCCTTCGTGCGATCACGCAGCTTCGAGCCGGAAAGGCGATCATCGTCCAGGACGCAGAAGACCGGGAAAATGAAGCCGATCTGGTGGCACTGGCAGATCGCGTGTCGCCGGATGTCGTCAATTTCATGATCACCCACGGTCGAGGCCTGGTGTGTGCGCCAGTGAGCCGGGAAATTGCCGAACGTCTACGCCTGGATCCCATGGTGAAAGGCAATTCCGATCCCCATCGCACGCAATTTACGGTCTCGGTCGACGCCGCATCGTGTCGAACCGGCATCTCTGCGACCGAGCGGGCCCGGACCTTGCGGGCTTTGGCCGATTTGCACGCCACGGCCGGCGACTTCACCCGTCCTGGCCATGTCTTTCCCTTGATCGCCCATCCAGCCGGGGTCCTGGGTCGTGCCGGGCACACGGAGGCCGCGACTGACCTGGCACGCCTGGCCGACGCGCCGGCGGCCGGTGTGATCTGCGAAATTCTCGGACAGGACGGTAACCCGATTACAGGCAGGAGCGTCGCCCGGTTCGCAGCACGATTCGGGCTTCTCCGGCTGACCATTCAACAGCTCATCCGCTATCGCGCGGCTCATGATTCGGCGCTGCTTGGCCGTGATCTCATGCCCGATCTCACGAACGCAAATCCGCTGATTTCATATTCGCGATACATGGAAAAGGCGCTGGCTTCCTGCATCTAGGAAACCTTTGGCCATGGTAATCCCAGTTCAACAAACACATCTATTCGGTACGCGCCATGCAGAACCTCAACCGAGTTCAAACATCACCAGACCATCTCAATCGTGCGTCTCATCGTGAGACCTTCAGGGGCTGGAATTCCAGCAATGTCCTGGGTGACATCGCCCATGGATCCGGCCGAGTGCTGTCGCAACTGGTACGTTTGGCTGGCTCCATGCTCCCGTGGCTTGTGATCGGCGCGCTTGCACTGGCATCGGTGACCCTCAAGCTGCCGCCCGTGAAAGATCAGGTCCAGCCAAAAATCTTCATGCCCCGCGATCACTTTTTCGGGATCGCGATCACGCCCGCCGGAGAGATGTTCGTCGCGGGTCAGAACGGACAGATTCTGACCTCGAACGATAACGGGCAGCGCTGGACACCGCTGGATGCCGAACTCCGCGCTGCGCTTCAGGATATTGCGGCATGGGACAACGACCATATTCTGGCCATCGGCAACGACGGCGCCGTGGTGACGGGTACCCGGACCAATGATCAATGGGCGCTTCGTGAATCGACCATCGGTGAGAAGACGAAACTTCTCGGGCTCACCGTCCAGGGCCAAGGCGAGGCCTGGGCCGTCGGCGACATGGGCGCGATTTTTCACAGCACCGATTACGGCGTGTCGTGGAATCGAGCCTCACCCGTAAAAGACATCATTTTCAACAGCGTCGATTTTCTGGATGAGCGAATCGGGATCGTCGTTGGCGAATTCGGAACCATCGCACGAACCAGCGACGGGGGCGCGAGCTGGCAGGATCTCCCCGACCTGACGGAGCTGACATTGCTTGATGTCGCGTTTTCCGCCGATGGCCGGGCCGTGATCGTTGGACAGAATGGCACCGTGCTCATCTCCGATGACGCTGGCGTGAACTGGCGTGAACTGCCCGCTGTAACGACCGAGCATCTTTTCGATGTTGAGTGGGACGCCGGCCTGGATGAGTGGATTGCCGTCGGCAACATGGGCGTGATCAGCCGGACCGTCAATGGCGATTGGACCAGTTGGACGACATCACGAATCGACGACCGGAACCTGTCCTGGCACACCGGTCTCGCATTGCGAGATGGCGCGATTTACGTCTCCGGTCGCGACACCGGGATCATCCAGGACGGCAGCTTCCTGCCATTCCAGAAGCAATCCCTCCAATAGGAAATCTCGATATGGAACATAAAATCGCATATCTGGCGGTTCGATATCGGCGTTCCTTTACCGCCGCTGTCTGGGTTGTTTCTGCGCTCTGCCTGTTCGCGGTTTCCCGGCTGGACATCACGACCGTCCAGACCGACTTCCTGCCCAAAGGCCATCCCTACACGGCACTTCAAAGCGAATTTGCCGAGTCGTTCGGCGGCGCCAACAAGATCGCCTTGGCATTAGAAGTGTCGGACGATCGGGATATTTTTTCCCTGCCGACGCTTGAGAAGATCCACGACATCACCCGTGCACTCGAACAGACCGCCGGCGTGGATTCACTGACGATCACCTCGCTGGCCACCAGCAAGATGGCGCGAATCAGTGCATCGGCCGAAGGCATTCGCTCCGAAGCGCTCATGTGGCCGGATATCCCCACGGATGAAGCCGGCGCACGCGCCTTGAAGGACACGGTGATCCAAACGCCATTGGCCTATGGACGCTACGTCTCCGGTGACTTGAAATCGGCACTGATCACGGCCGATCTCTATGAAAACTTCAGCGATTACGATGTGCTGTTTGCCCAGCTTTCAGCGCTGCAAGCGCAAGTGGAGGACGCCAATCACGTTTTTCGCATGGTCGGCGAACCCATCATCTATGGCTACGTCGCCTCGCTGCTGAACGAAACGATCCTGATCGTCCTGGGCGTCCTGGGGTCCATTGCGATTCTGCTCTATCTGATGGTCGGAACCGTCCGGGCCGTGGTCTTTCCACTTCTCAGCGGCTTCCTCAGCTGTATCTGGACACTGGGCATCTGCGCAGCCTTCGGAATCAATCTTGATCCGCTGTTGTTACCAGTGATCATCCTGCTGTTCGCCCGAGGCGTATCCCACTCGTTGCAGATGGTGCTTCGCTTCGATGAAGAAGTGTCCAAGGACGGGGTCACCATCCCGGAGGGTGCCACCCGGACCCTTGCCGAGTTATTTCGCCCGGGGATGCTCGGCATTGCGACCGACGGGCTCTGTGCCGCTGCGGTGGGTTTGAGCAGCATTCCATTTCTTCAGAAACTCGCGCTCATCGCGGTCATCTGGGTCAGCACGATCGCGATCAGTGCAAGCGTTCTCACTCCGGTGTTCCTGGCGGGATACCGGAATGTGGATACCCGTCCGAACTGGATTCGCCAACGGATCACCGCCGCGCTCGCTGCACTGGGTCATCTGGCGATGTCGCCGGGACGGTATGTGGTGGTGGGCCTGGCGCTGACGCTTTTCGCCATCTCCTCTTTTTCGGCAATGAACCTCCAGATCGGCGATTCGAGCGCCGGGTCACCGATCTTTCGCGAAGACTCCCGATTCAATGAGGATCTGGCTGCGATCAACTCGAAGTTCGGCGGCACCGACACCTTGATGGTGGTCGCACGCGGCGACGGGCCGGATGCGCAGAAGGATCCCGAGGTACTGGAAACCGTTCATGCACTGCAGCGCTATATGGAGATGCAGCCCGAAATCGTCCGGAGCTTTTCGGTTGCAGACATGATGGTGTCCATCAACCGATTGCTGCATGACGACAATCCCCACTTCCAGGAACTGGCCGACGACCGATTCGTCAATGGCGAGCTGATGTATCAGCTTCGGGCAAATTCACAGCCGGGACAGCTGGAAAGCGTTATCGATTCGATGTTTGAAAACAGCGCGGTGCAGTTCGTCATGAACAGCCGCGAAGGCGACGTCATTCGAACCGCGTTGGCCCGGTTCAATGAATTCGCTCTGGCGCACGACATCAAAACAGCTTCGCTGGAGATCGGTGGCGGCGTGATCGGAATGCTCGCAGCGGTCAATGAAGTGATCCTGGATGATCAGATCGAATCGATCGGTGTTGCGCTGCTGATCCTGATGCTGGTGTGCACGATGGTCTATCGCTCATCCCACGCCGGTCTGTTCTTTCTGGCGCCGGTTGCACTGTCGAACACGGTCACCTTCGGCTACATGGCCTATCAAGGGATCGGCATGACCGTCAACACCGTTCCGGTAGCGGCAATCGGTATCGGACTGGGTGTCGATTACGCGATCTATATCGCCGATCGCGTCAAGGAGGAATGGGAAGCAGGAAGCACCGTAAAAAAGGCAATGATCGATGCGATGGCCAGTGCGGGCCAGGGCGTGCTCATTACAGCCACAGTACTGATCGTCAGCGTTCTTCTCTGGCAGTTTTCCTCGCTACGGTTCCAGGCCGAGATGGGACAACTGATGGGCTTATGGATGGTGGTGTCCGCATCTTCGGCACTGCTTCTTACACCAGCCATGATCTATATCTTCAAGCCGCGATTCGTCTTCACAGAAAGAAACAATGAAATTTTCGAAGGCAGTTTACTAATCAATTAGAAACTGAATTGAGATGGGTGTCGTGGAATGTCCATTCTTAGAAGGAAGAACTCGTAATGGCACATGTTAAACACTCCGTTAAGGCAAATTGGCCGAAAGTGACTGCCTCACTCGTCCTGGGCATGACCTCTTCTCAAACGGGCCATGCAGGCTTGATTGAGGACCTGAGTGTCAGTGGCTACATTCGCGAAGGCATCTCCGTCAATCTTGCCGATCCCAAGATCAGCCCCAGTGACGATAAAGATGACAAGTACGATGTATCCATGGCGCGGACCAGCATCCGAGCGGATGTCACGGGTCGTATCAGCGACGTCGATTTCACGGTCGTCGGCCGGTTCAGCCGAGAGATGATGACCGATTACCTCTCTCGCCTGGAGGAAGGTGGGGCAGGGAACGAGGCCATGCTTTCCACCATCATTTCCGAGTTCGGGATCGGCTCGCCACGAGAGGGGGATCTCAGCGCGATTTACGACGAAGACGCCGAGATCCGGGAAGCATACTTTGACTTCCAGGCCCTGAAAAACACCAAGGTCCGGGTTGGCAAGCAGATCGTGACCTTCGGCGAGACCGACTTTTTCCAGGCGCTGGACGTCTTTCATGGGATGGACCTGCGATGGAGAAACTTTCTCGAGGAACCCGAGGAACTCTATCAGCCGCTGATCCTGTTCAATTCGGAAACCTACGTTCCGGCACTCGACGGCACCCTTCAGGTCGTTCTCCGCCCTGGACTTGATGACGCGGACGACATCGGTACCCGAATCGGATTGAACGGCGGTCGATGGGCACCGGACGGACTGCGGACCTTCGACGTGTTCGGGTCCCAGACCATTGGCGCACCCTACAACCTCGAACACCCGGAAGGGGACAAGGATGACCTCACCGGTGCGCTGCGCTGGAGCAGCACACTGGGCAGTATCAACTATCAGCTGATGTGGCTTCACCAGTTTCAGCCCGAAGTCGTCATCAACAGCCGGTTCGCGCCCTATAAGACCGCACCGGAATCGCCGATTGCCGAGGCGATCTATCCCATCGTGGATACCTTCGGTCTCTCGGCCAATGGGTACGTTCCCCTCGGTGACATCGTCTGGGCAACGGAAATCGCCTATACACCGGACAAGCCCTACAACGCGGGATCGAGCCCGCTTCTCAATGTGCTGGACCTGAGCGTCAACAGCTTTCAGCCACGCGATCTTTATCTTCTGGGCGGCTACAACGGCGTGGTCGAGAAGGACACGTTGCGGACCATGGTCCGGGGTGAAACAACCATTGACCTGATGAAGTATCTGAAGACGAATCGTCCTTCACTGTTCTCGGTCCAGGTTTTCGATACCTGGATCATGGACTTCGATGAATCCGACGATATCGTCGACCTTCCGGCCTATTCGGCTACAAAAGACGAGCACTCGACAATCGTCACCGCAGGCCTTTTTCTCAACTATGACCTGGACCGGATCAATGTCGGTCTTGCTTCGGGATTTGACGTTACCTACGGCGGCTACTTCCTGCTTCCGAGCATCACATTCGCTTATGGGGATCACTGGCGGATCAGGGCAGAAGCGGATCTGTTCTATCCAAACGGCGATGAATTGAACAACACGCACCTGTTCGGAACACTCAACAACTCGGATCAACTCTACCTCCGGGTCAGTTATCAGTACTGAAGCGGGTACTTTGGTAGCCATCTCTAATTCAGGAGAGCTGAAATGCGGTTTGCATCAAAAAAGCATACGACCTTGCTAACTGGGGCCATCTTGTTCATTACATCCATTTCGGTTTTCGGCGAAGAACTAAAACCGGGATTCATCATCGACAAAAGCAATCTTTCGTCGCTGGATGATGCAACATTCGAGGGAACACCCGTAAAGGACATGATTCCCGAGAAAACACAATGGCTGATCACGGACCATAACCTGCGCATCAAGCTGGCCGCGAGCAAGCCGATGCCGGTCGTGAAAAAGCCACTGGAACTGGCGAAGAAGTACGACAATGAAAACACGGTCTCACTGAATGAGAATGGCCATCTCATCAACTGGACCGCGGGCATGCCGTTTCCAAACGTCGACCTGACTGCGCCCGATGCGGCGAGCAAGTTGATGTGGAATTTCTATGTTGCCGGAGATGCTTCAAGTTTTGACTTCTTGAATCTCGAGAAATTCGCGTTCGTGTTCATTGACGGGAAATCGGGCATCGAACGGGAACAGATCTGGGCGCTGCAGTACTACAAGATGTGGGGACGCACCTGGAGCGATGAGCCGATCATCGGGGACAGCAAGTTGCTGAATCGGAAGCTGCTGTTCGCGACCTACCCGGACGACGTCCGCGGTGTGGGAACCTTCATCAACGAATACGTTGACGAGCGGCCTGATGAAGCGTGGGCCTACATCCGTAGTTTCCGACGCATTCGGCGAATCAGCGGAAACAGCTGGAGCGAACCCATTCCGGGTACGGACCTGCTTCAGGAAGACGACATCGGGTTCCAGACGAAGCCGTCCAACTATGCATCCTGGAAGCTGCTCGGAAAGAAGAAAATCCTTCTGCCCATTCATCCCGATATGGAACTGTTCACCTGGAAGCCCGATGCCGGCAGCCAGAAGAACGAGTATCCCGCAATGGATCTGAGTGCCGCGCCTTATTGGCACCCGAATCCGGACTTCGTGGTCTGGCAGCCGCGGGAAACCTACGTCATCGAGGGCGTGCCACCGTCTTACCATCCGTATGGACGCCGAATCATCTACATGGATGCGGCCACCCATACCATTCCCATGGGTGAGATCTATGACAAGCGGAATGAATACTGGAAAGGAAGCATGCATCCGGTGATGGTCTACGCCGATCCGGCAATGGACCTGAATCTGGCCTTTCCATCGTTGGGCGTCATTGCCGACTACAAGCGGATGCACGCGACGAACTATGTCACAGGCAAGCCCGACAACAAGATGATGAACACGCCGGGGATCAACGGCAATCACATCAATGTTGAGGTGCTTCGAAAAGGCGAGCCGGTACGGCCGCAATAGAAGCAGCGGAACGACAGGTCGAATCATGTCCCTTTTTGTCCTTCGGATAAGAAGGGACATGATGTTCGCGACAACTCATGCCGGAGGTATACCGCACATGACCATCGAAGTCGATCAATGGCGCAGCATCATGGGACGATTCGTTACGGGCGTCAATGTTGTCACAACCGTGGACAAAAATGGCAATCCAGTTGGGCTCACGGCGAATGCCTTTTCTTCGGTCTCTCTTGAGCCGCCGCTGTTGCTGATCTGTGCCGACCGCAAGTCGGAAACGCTCAAGAGCCTGCTGGGAACCAAGCGGTTCTGTGTAAACATCCTCTGCGAAGAACAGGATCTTCTGGCACGAACGTTTGCATCCAAAACCGCAGACAAGTTTCTTGATGTGCCCTATCACATGGGGACCTTCGGCATGCCCATCCTGGATGGTTGCATTGCAAGCGTCGAGGTGGAGCTGGTCGAGTCCTATGAAGTGGCTGATCACTATATCCTGGTCGGTCGGGGGCTGATGCTTCATAACGACGGCGCGCTTCCAACCATGCCCCTGGCTTTCTTCAGCGGCCGGTTTCATAAACTCTCCGCCTGACTGACCACCTCGGCCATGAATGAGCATCGCCGTGTGGCACACCCGCCATCGGTGCAGCGGCAGACCGTTTCATGTCCCTTCCAGGCCCGCACACGAGGGCAGACATTCGCGCCGATCGCGGAGCACCGGCGCCTGAGCGGGAGAGGGGGGACGGTGCCGGGCCGAGGTGAGCGCGACGCAACCGGATGGCCCCGCACCGGAGCGTTCAAGCACCGAAAGACGACCGCACGAGCACGCCAAAGGCCGCCACACCGGCCTCAGCCGAGAAACGCCAGCACCCGCCGATTGAACACTTCGGGCCGTTCCAGATGCAGGAAGTGACCCGCCTCGGGCAATACCTCCTGAGCGCTGTCCGGATGGGGAAACGCATGCGGCCCGCCGCGATACATCCCCGGCCCGATGCAGTCGTCCTCGCTCCCGACCAGGATGAGCGCCGGCCAGGGTTTGGCGGAAAACATCAGCCGCAACTGGCGCAGGGCTTCGGGCGCACCGAACAGTCGCAGCGGATTGATCAGGGCGCGGTAATAGTCGGTTGCCTGTTCCAGCCCGTGGGGTCGGCGCAGGCAGTCGATGACCCGGTCCAGCTGCGGATGATGCGGGTCGAGGCTCGGCGACCAGCGACGCCACAGCGTGCGGATGTAGGCGAAATCGTCCCGCCGGATCCGCTCGCAAACACCGGGAATCTGGAAATAGCCCATGTAACGCGATCGCACCATCTGACGCGGATTGATGCGCCGCAGAAAGGTGCGCAGCGGCGGCACCGACGCCAGGACGACGCGGTCGATGCGATAGGTCGGTGGGGGCACTTCCTGCTGCAAGCCGCAGAGCATTTGAGCCAGGATGGAACCCCAGTCGTGGCCGACGATACAGACCCGCCGATGTGCGGCCGCCTGATCCAGAAAATCACTCAGCATGCGGCCGACCGCCAGGATCGAACCGCCGCCCGGATCCGGCAGGGCGGAATCCCCGTAACCCGGCATGTACGGCACAAGGCAGCGATAACCGGCCTGCGATGCCGCCTCGACCAGACTTTCGAAGGTGCGCGGCGTGTCGGGAAAACCATGGAGCAGCAGGAGCACACGGTCCCCGGCGCCGAATTCGTAATAGGCCAGGGGCCCGGATCGGGTCGAAGCGCGCTTCAGGGCCGCATCCCAAGGCCCGGACATCGTCTGACGCAAGACTGGCTCCCTCCTGTATTCCTTCACGTCCGTATTCTTGCCTGGCGCCGCCGGTGTGGTGAACCGGGTTTCCCATCACTTTAAGCGCCGGGCGGGCGGCATGGCGAATCGGACCCCGGACGATCCGTGCCGATCGAGGTCATCCGAGCCCTGATCGACGGGTGCGCATGCGCGCTAACGCAGAGTTAACCGGGCAAGGTGGCCAGCCGTCGACGCTCCGGTTGAACGACTTGTTAGGCCGCAGTTCCATGGCCAAGCGTAGCCACGACCCTATGGTAGAGTTCCTTGGCAAGCTCGGCCTCGGTTTCCCAGACGACATGGTTGTACTGGCGAGTGTCGAAGTGAACATTCTTCAAGTCATCTTTGCGAACACACCAGACCACCGGTAGACCCAGGCCTATTGCAAATCCGGCCTCGAAGTAAACACCTGGACGCTGCAGGGTCACGTCTGCGACCAAGAAGCGTGAGTTACGGATCTCAGTAATGATCTTCGCGTCAATTCGGTCAAGGTGCTCTTCTGCATCAACGCGATAGGGCCTGTATCTCGAATTCGATAGCGCAAGCTTGATGCCATCGTCCCACGCTGACCGAAGCTCTGGAGCGAATGCCATGGCGACAAACACTTGGTCCCGGATCTTTGGTGACTTGTCGGCGGCGTCGAGGTAATCCCATCCACGTGGCGTTATCGTCAGCTCTATGGAAAACGAATCCTGGGGGTCGGGAAACGTGTCCAGCGCGATGAGGTCGCGTCCCATCAGCGCACGTATGACGTAGTTCAGTTCATCGCTCGACGAACACCATGCCAGCGGAAAGTCCAAGTCTTGGACTATGTGCACCTTCCTTCCAGCGTAGTTGGTTGCTTCCTCAAGTGCGCGCATGAAGAGCAGCTGCTTCTCGGCAACGCGATATGTCGGAAGGCTCTTGGAGACTTCTTCGAGGTTGGTAATGTCCAATTTCGGGATCGCCGATGTTGCCGATCGAGAACGTAACCAGGCAGAGAGCTTGAAGTCTGCGTCGCGAGCATTGGCGACTGCCTTTGCAGTGAACGTGATCTGATACTTGCCGCAGCGCGGGCAGACTACTTCTTCTAGCGTGCCGCCGAGCGACTGGGCTGACACATGCTCAGATTCGACCTTGCAGATGGAGCAGTTCATTGGGCCTCGCGGAGAATTGCGGTGGTGCCATGTGGAGGCGCGCTCTAACGTTCAAGCTCAACCACCTGCGGAGGCTGGCGAAGCCGGCCGTAGTAGGTCGGCTGTAGCGAAGGGTTAGGCGGCATTCTCGGCGAGTTCAACTCGCAGGTGGCGGAACGCTACTGCTTGTGGTGCAGCCTAACTAGACGACCCTGACCATGCCCTATGGGCGCGCCCAAATCAGAAGATATATCTTCTAAAACAATTAGTTAAAATTCGCCATCTGATCTGCATAACCTAGAGCTATCGGGATGAATAACGCTGCTTCTGTCACACCGACAAAGCAGCTCCTCGACCGTATGCGCGCGGTGCTGCGGGAGCGGCATTTTCACTATCGAACCGAAGAACCGTGCTCGACCTGGCGCGTCGATTGAGAAGACAACATCCCGCAGATAGGTTTCGGCGGAAGCGGTGCATTCTTGAATTTTTCCACCGAGCTGCGGGTGCCGGAATCAACATGGCACGGGCCGGGCGACACTGTTGGTCCTGTTATCGGGCGGTACCGGGCGACAGTCGCTGATGGCGCTGGAGAGGGCAGACGAAGCGGGGTAGGAGGGGCGGCGGATGATGGGGGTCGACGTCAACTAGCGTCGGACGCGATGCGAGCGGATAAGCCGGTCGCGGGTGCCCCCTTCATCCAATTTATCGGACGCCGGAAGAGCTCGAAGAATACCATCGGATCGAAACATTTCTCGCCCCCGGCCGGGTTTGCAAAGTACACCGCAGGCCGTAAATAGTTCGGGGAAAGCCCCAAGGCGAGGGCAGCCCGTGCCGAGCGCGTCAGGCGAGGCTGCGGAATGTGGAGAGATGGTCGTCGTGGCCGCCGAAGCAGGCGGCGTAATCGCTGCACACGCCGCAGCTGGGTGCCTTGCACAGACTGATCTCGGCGCGCTGGCAGAGCTGGCGGTAGAAGAACCGCTTCCAGCGCAGGTTGTGCGTGTTGTGGGCGACCAGCGCCGGGAAGTAGTCCGTGAGCAGGGCCGAGAGGCTGGCGCGGCTGAGCAAACCCAGGTCTTCCCAGAGGTGACTGTCTCCCATGCAGCCGCCGGCCACGGCGCGCGCGATCCATTCCCCGCCCGGATCCTGGTCCTTGCGATAGCCCATGAGCAGATCGACCAGATCGGCGAATTCGTCGATGCGCGGATCGCTGGCCACCGGTGCGCCCAGGGCATGCACACCCGTCAACAGCGCGAGGGCACCGGGAAAGTAGCGGTCGAACAGGCGGCGGCTGTCGGCTTCGTCCAGTCCCAGCACGCCACTGGACGGGCCCAGCGGCCAACCCCAGGTCAGCGCGATGGCGCGGGCCAGGGCGCGGGTTTCCGACAGGTCGGGGTTGGACGCACACCCAAGCAGCAGGAAATGCAGCCCGCCGCTGGACAAGGGGGTGCCGTTGGTCGCGAAGCCGTCCATCAGGGCGCCTCCATCGGTGCGTGCGTGTAGCACTTCTTGGGGCAGATCTTGGCGCAGGCCTCGCAGCCCACGCAGTTCATCTGGTTGGCGATGGTCATGATCTTGCGTTCGTATTCTTCGTCGTCGTCCTCATCGCCGGCGGAGCCCACGGCGATCTGTTCGCCGTCCTCGGTCACACCGACCATCTGCAGCACGTCGCGCCCGCAGACGCGGAAGCAACGGCCACAGCCAATGCAGGTTGCGTCATTGATGTCGGCGACGAACTTGGGCGTCCAGCTGCGCCCATCGGGAAGCGTAACGGTGACCACGCCGCTCATGATGCGTTCTCCTGTTCACTCCGCCTGCGCGAGGCGGGATTTCGCGGCTGCGAGCTGCTCATAGGTGGTGAAGGTCTGTCCGGCCACCTCCATGATGCGCTCCCAGCCCGTGGGCAGATCTTCAGCCAGATCATGCAGATCCATCTTCAGGGCCGTGGCCCTGGAGTTCAGTCGCTTGATTTCCGCTTTCAGGTCGTCTGTGTTTTCCATGCTTGCCTTCCATCCGGTGTTTCATTGTTTCGACATGGGCGCGCTGCCCGGCGGCGGCGGCCCACACCCATCGGGCCTGTTCGGCGCTCAGCGCGCCGCGTTTGATATGTAGTGCCATCACCCGTACCTCGCGACTTCCGGGAAACGTTCGACCATGGCCACGCCGGCATCGACCAGCTTCTGACCTTCCTCGGCCAGCTTTTCGATGCTGGGAAAGCCGAAGCGATGCACGTCGCGCAGCTGCTTGTTCACGGCGATCAGCCGTCCGGCGATGAGCACCATGCGGCCGAAGCCTTCGTGCGACATCTTCATCATGGGCGACACCATGACGCCGGTGGCGCGCTCGATGGCGAGCCCGATGGCGTTGTAGAACAACTCCAGCCGCCACAGGATTTCGGGATCGGGATCGCCGATGATGGGAATCTCGGCCCGCTTTTCCTTGGTCAGGATGTAGGGATCGAGCAGCTGCACGTTGCTCTTGTTGTCCCAGGTGCCAAAGGAGTCGTGGGCGCGCAGCTGCTTGATCAGCTCCATCGCGAAGGGCGCGTCGATTCCGGCAGCTTCGGTTGCTGCCGGTGCGGTCTCGGTTTCAGCCATGTTCCAGTTCCTCCTCATCATCGAAATCGAAGCGTTGTTCCTGGCCCTTGCGCATGACCTTGCGCAGCCAGGGCGGCGGATTGCCGTTCAGCACATCTTTCAGCTTGTCCAGGATCTCGGCGATGGATTCGGGCTGGTTCACCTTGATCGGATGGATGTTGTTGGCCACCACCCGCGCCGCGCCGGAACCCCCGATCGCGGCCACATACAGGATGGCGCAGTCCCTGATCGCCTCGATCTTGGGGGCCAGCTTGTCCTCGTTGCCGTCTTCCTGAAGGTCACCGTCGAACTGGATCGCCTCGACGAACTGGTGGCTGGTGGGGCTGACCTCGTAGATGGCGATGTTCTTGGCCCAGCCGAAGTGGGCGTCGACCCGCTGCAGGTCCTGGGTGCAAAACGCGATTTTCATGACGCCTCCTTGGGCGCTGGCACGCTGGTGATTCGGGTTTCTAGGCAAACGCAGCCGCCGCACCGGCTTCGGGCGCATCGCTCACACTCCATTCGTCGGGATGCGGTTCGTGGCCGTGGGCAATCAGTGCGTTGGCCACCTCGAAGATGAAATCCCGGCTGCCGCGGTAGCCGAGCGCGAGGCGATGCGCGGCGCCGAGCCGGTCGAAGATGGGCAGACCCATGCGCAAAAACGGAATCTCCAGCCGCTGCGCCATCTGCCGGCCGTGGGCGTGGGTGATCAGCAGGTCGCAGCCGGCCGCGCGCGCCTCCAGGTCTTCGAGATCGCCGATCAACACTTCCTCGACCGGCAGATGCGCCAGCACGGGCGAGTCGGTGGTGGTGACGGTGGCGGCAAGTTCGCAGCCGAGCTCGGCCAGGAACCGGCCCACGCCGTGCAGAAGATCCGGCTCGGCGCCGATGGCGACCTTGCAGCCGCCGGTGTAGAAGTGGCCGTCCAGCATGGCGTCCACCAGCTGGCTGCGCTGACGGCGGTACTTGGCCGGCACCGGCCGGCCGCTGTAGTCGGCGAGAAAGGCCATGAGCCGATCGGTGGCGCCGAGGCCCAGCAGCCGGTCGAAGATTTGTACCGGCGCCTCGATGTGCTGGCCGAGCCACTCAGCCGCCGTGCGCATCTGCTCCCCGACGGCGAGCACCAGACCCGCCGTGCCAAGCGCGGCGATCGCCTCGCGCCGGGTGCCGCCGATGGTGGTGGGGCTGAAATCCTCCGGCACGTGGCCGTCGAGCGAGCCGGACAGGTCCGGCACCAACACCGGATCGAGCCCGAAGGCTTCCAGGATTTCCCGCAGCTCCTCCAGGTCCGCCACGGTCAGATGGCAGCCGGGCAGCACCGCCACCGTGGCCGGCTCGCGCGGCGCGGCGGGTTTTTCCACCAGCACCTGCAGGATGCGCAGCACGGTGGCCGCCCAACCGTCCTGGAAAGCGCCCTTGAAGTCGGGCGTCGAGACGTAGATCAGCGCGGTGTCTGCAAGCTCCGGGTGGCGCTGGCGGGTGAGCTTGAGATAGCCCTCCACATCGTCGCCCTTGGTCTCGGTGAGTCCGGTCGAGCACATGCCGATGATGGCCGGGCGCGACTTGGTGTAGATGTTCATCACCGCCTGCTCGACGTTCTCGAAGCCGCCCAGCACGGTGGCAACCTCGCTCATGGCGGTGGTCTGCAGCGGAATCGATTCCTTGAAGTGGCGCACGAACAGCACCATGCCGAACGCCGTGCAGCCCTGCGAGCCGTGCAGGATCGGCATGGTGTCGGCCAGTCCCATGAAGGCCAGCGCGCCGCCGATGGGCTGGCTCATCTTGAGCGGGTTGACCGCGCAGGCCTTCTTGGCGTGGCGCACCGTGGCCATCAGGCCGCCTCCACCTGCGCGGTGGATGCCGCGTCGGCCGCGACGGGCGAATCCAGCGTCAGCGTGCTGGTTTCCCAGGGAGCAAGTTGCCGCACCTGCGCCCAGATGGGGTTGGTCAGCGCCAGATGCAGCTGCCTGACCATCTCCACCATGCCCACGTAACCCGCGTAGGCGTGGTGCTTTTCCTGGTTCACGTCCATCCAGGGCATCTTGGCCTTCAGCGCCACGAACTGGGAGCGGCCGCCGGAGAGCATGATGTCGGCCTGGGCGCCCTTCAGGATCCTGAACATCTCGCGCGGGGAGAGCTCGTCGAACATGTGCGCTTCCTCGCCCATGATCTCCTTGATGCGCTGCTTGTCCTCGGCGGTGGATTTCTTGGTGGAGGTGCCGACCACCTCCATGCCGATCTCCTGCAGCGCCGCCACCACCGACCAGGACTTGACGCCGCCGGTGACCAGCAGCACCCGCTTGCCGGCGAGCGATGCCTTGTAGGGCGCGATGGCCGCCCAGGCGCGCGCCTCCTCGCGGGCGATCAGCGCTTCGGTGCGCGCCATCAGCTCGGCGTCCGCGCCGCGCTCGATGAGCAGGCGGGCGATCTCGCGCAGCGACTCGCTCATGTCGCCGATGCCGTAGAACGAGCCCTCGAAGAACGGGATGCCGTAGCGCTCTTCCATCTTGCGCGTCACGTTGATCATGGCCTTGGAACAGACCATCATCGCCGCCCGCGCGCGGTGCGACTGGGCGACCTCGCGGTACTTCGCATCGCCCGAGATGCAGGCCAGGATGCGGATGCCGAGTTCGTCCAGCAGCGGCCTCACCTGCCACAGCTCGCCCGAGAGGTTGTACTCACCGATGATGTTGATGTCGTAGGGCGTGGTGTATTCGGGTTCTTCCGTGCCGATCACGTGCTCCAGCAGCGCCTCGCCGGCCAGCTTGTTGCCGAGGTTCTTGCTGCCGACGAAGCCCGGCGCGTTGATGGGGATCACCGGCTTGCCGAACTTCTCGCGCGCCGCCTTGCACACCGCGTCGATGTCGTCGCCGGTCAGTGCCGGAATGCAGGTCTGGTAGACGAACACCGCCGGCGGGTCGTACTTGTCGATCACCTCGCGGATGGCCTTGAACAGCCGCTTCTCGCCGCCGAACACCACGTCGGTCTCGTTGATGTCGGTGGTAAAGCCGGTGCGGTAGAGCAGCGAGCCCGAGGACTTGGCGCCGCGGTTGTCCCAGGAATTGCCCTCGCAGGCGATCGGCCCGTGCACCAGGTGCGCCACGTCCGTGACCGGCTGCAAGGCGATCTTGGCGCCGTCAAAGGCGCAGCCGCCGGCCGCCGCGCCGGGCTGGAGCTGCTTGGTGCAGCCCTTCTTGCGCGCCTTGTCCGACTTGCCCTGGTTCTTGCCGCAACCGGGCTCGTTGAAGACATCCTGGACGGTGCTGGACAAACTGCTCATCGCGGGCCTCCCGGGGTCGGTGGCGGGGCCGGATGCTGGGCACCGGCCATGCGGGTCTGTCAGCTACTCAGCAGGAAGCGGGCCAAAGCCCGGATAGCGATGTTTTATATCTCCTGATCAATAACTTAAATAATCGCCGGGTTTCCCGGTCGGGTTTGCCGAACGACAATTGGCGGGTTTGCGACAAAAGCACTGTGGGGTTTGTCGGATGGGCCGCACAAGCCGGTTAGCGGCCCGGATCGCCGGCACGCAGCGGCGTCCCGCAATGCGCAGCACGCTACACTCGCAGCGAGCGCGGTTCATGTCGCGCGGTGAATCGCACCGGAAATCCAACCGATGATTCGGAGTCTGTCGATGAAGCTCGTCCTTGCGCCCGCACCCACGGTCACGATCCCAGTCCGATCGGGCGGGCTGTTTCCGGTGCGCCAGATCTATTGCGTCGGGCGCAATTACGCCGACCATGCGCGTGAGATGGGCGGCGATCCGGACCGCGAGCCGCCGTTTTTCTTCATGAAGCCGGCCTGGTCGGTCGTGCCGAGCGGCGCGGTGCTGCCATACCCGCCGGCGACCTCGGACCTGCAGCCGGAAGTGGAGCTGGTGGTGGCACTCGGAGGCGGTGGGCGGAACATTCCCGAGATCGACGCGCACGACTGCATCCTGGGCTACGCCGTGGGCCTGGACATGACCCGGCGCGACCTGCAGCACATGGCCAAGCAACACGGCCGGCCGTGGGATCTGGGCAAAAGCTTCGAGGGTGCGGCGCCCATCGGGGCGCTGACGCCGGTCGCGGCATGCGGCCATCTCGAATCCGGAGCGATCGCGCTTGAAGTGAACGGCGCGGCGCGCCAGTCGGGCAATCTGGATCAGATGATCTGGACGGCGCCGCAGATCATCGCCGCGCTGTCGCGGTTGGTCGGGCTGCATCCGGGCGACCTGATCTTCACCGGCACGCCGGCCGGCGTCGGGCCCGTTGGGCGAGGAGACCGGCTCGAGGCGACCATCGCTGGGCTCGAGCCGCTCGCCATTACGCTCGGTTGAACAAGTTAGCCGGTGTGCGTGCCATTTCCTTCGCTGTATTGTGTCACGGTCTCATCAGGGAAAACTCACACCGATGACGCGCATGACCCGTCAAAACTCAACGCCAGTCAAGTCATATCGTCGCGTTTATTCTTCGCCCGCTCAGCACCAATGGCGGTTTTTACACTCTTGGCTTCCTCGGGTGGCGGCAATGCGGCCGGAAGTCCAAGACTTTCAATCCACAGTTCACGCGTCCAGCCGCGGGTGTGATAAAGGTGATGGGCTTCCTGATCATCGATTTCTTCATGCGCTTCCTTGAGAAGGTCGCGGATTTTTCCGCTTGCCTTTTCAGAAAGCAGTTCGATGAGATCCCAGTTAAGATTATCCTTCGTCTCGGCGAGGGTGACACACTCTCCCGCAACCAATTGCGCTGCCTCTGGATTTCCCGATTTCTTTGCCATTTCCATTGCATGGACCAGTGAATCACCCAAGTGGGAAACCACCTGGCGACCGGGGGTTTCCTTTTCTGGGTCAAGTCCGATTTTTTTGAAAAGATTCAGCAGGGTCTGATGGTGATGGCGGGTCTCGTCAAGATACTCCTGCCATTCTTCTTTGAGATCCGAATTGACGGCACAAGAAATGGCTGTTTCGTAAATCTTGATGCCGCCATTTTCGGTTTCCAGCGCCTGGTAGAGCAGTTCATGGAGTTGGTCGGTATTCAGTTTTTCGGACATAAGGATTTCTCCTGGTTCTCCAAGATGGACGTTTCAATTTCCTGATGAAAAGGCGCGATTGCCGGCATCAAGAAAACTTTTCAAATGCCGTCCACTTCAGAGCGATCACACAGGAAAAAGGTTCCGTGATCGACACCGTCTGGTCACGATCCAGAAACCTTGTTTACTGACCCGCCCACCCCATTTTTTTGCTCCATGCAGAACATCGGATGCGCTTCACAACGGCTCACTCCGATCGTCGGAATCCGCCCCCGGCCGGTAGCACCGCCCGCCATAATGCACCGCCTTCAGCCGGGGAACGCCGGTGCGCACGAACGCAGCGGGATCGACGTGGAACGTGCCGTTTTCCAGCCTCAGGCCAAGCAGGTCGTAGGCGGTCCACAGCATGCGCGCTGCCGCACCGGTATAGCCGGTCCAGCCGCCACGTCCGTCGTGTCCTGCCCCCCAGTACACATCCGCAGCCTGTTGGTAGGGCGGCAGGCCGAACGGCATCGGGTCCTTGTCCAGGGGCGAAAGCTTGCGCCAGATCGACCACGCCTGCCGGCGCCACTGATCGGCCCGCGCGGTATCTCCGGCGCGCTCGGCGTCCCGACACAGACAGAGCGCGGCATCGATCAGCCAGGTCGTCCCGTGGGTGTACTGGCCGCCGTTTTCCCGCACACCGGGCGGATAGAGCGCGATACGGCCCGGATAGGGACGGCTGTTGCCATCGAAGGCGGTATCGAGCAGACGGATGAGCGCCGGGGTTTCAAGGCCGGCCAGTCCCGCGCGCAAGGCGGTTTCGGCGCGCTCGGCGCTGGTCGCTCCGGAAATCGCCGGCCAGGACGCCATCAAGGCGCTCAAGGGCGCAAACGCTTCGCCGGCATCGCTGGTGGCGCGCAGGAAGCGGTCGCCCAGCCAGCAGCCGGCGATCGCCTCGCGCAGCCGCGCCGCTGCTGCCTGATCACGCTGCGCGGCCGCAGTGCCGTCGATGCGCTCGGTCAGGGGCAGGAAGCGCTGCAGGACATCGAACAGGAACAGCGCCATCCACACGCTTTCCCCACGCCCATGGACGCCGAGCTGATCGAGGCCGTCATTCCAGTCCCCGGCACCGATCAGCGGCAGGCCGCGCGGACTGAGTTGCCGGAGGCTCAGGTCGATGGCGCGCCGGCAGTGGACGTAGAGACTGTCCTGATCGCGCGCGATGCGCGGCACGAAGGCGAAATCCGGCCAGCCCTTGGGGATCGTGCGGCCTTCGAGATAGGGCACCTGCGTGTCCAGTAGCGCCCAATCGCCGGTCGCCGACACGTAGTGCGCCGTCAGATAGGGTAGCCACAGATGCGGGTCGCTGGCGCGGCTGCGTTGCCCCAGGCCGATGCCACCGGGGGCGGCGCCATGCCACCACTTGAGCACGTCGCCTTCGCGGAATTGCACGCCGGCATGGCGCAGGATCTGCTCGCGCGCCAGCTCCGGCCAGGTCCAGATCAGCGGGAGCACATCCTGCAATTGATCGCGAAAGCCGTACGCGCCGCTGCGCTGATTCGGGCCCAGCCGGCCCCAGAGCCGGGCGGTGAGGACCTGATAGGGCAGCCAGTCGTTCACCAGCCGGTCGAATGCCGGATCGTCGGTTTCGATGCGCAGCTGGTTCAGGATGCCGTCCCAGTACCCGCGGGTACGATCCAGCGCTCCGCGTGCCGCGGCCGGCTTGCCATGAGCGCGGATCAGGTGCTCGGCCTGTGCCGCCGTGGACGCCTGTCCCATCAGCACCGCCACGTCACGCACGGCAAAGGGTTCGAGCCGGAACACACCGCTCAGGGCGGCCACTGTTGCGCCGTCCGAGAGCTGGTCGTGTTCCGGGCAGCCGGTACGCGCGAGCACGGGGCAGGTGGCGTCGCCTTGCGCCCCCCAGAAGGCGCGGCGGTTGAAGGTATGGGCTTCGATCGGCAGGTCGATGGCCAGAAATCCGGTCCCGGCATGGAAGCGCTGTCCGGGACGCGTGAACAGACAGGCGCCGAGCGCGGCATCGAAGCGAGTCTCGATCTGTCCATGGCTGTCTTCGGGCAACTCAGCCAGGGCGAGGTGAGCGAAGGCGGTCAGGCGCAGGGTACGGGCCTGCGCGCTGCGGTTCTCGACCCGCAGCAGGCGGATTTCGAGCGGCTCATCGGGCAGCACCGCAATGGTGAGCGCCAGAGCGAAATCAGGGTGGGTGGCGCTGAGCACGGCCTGACCCGGTTCGAAACGGACCCGGTGTGCCGCCGCCTGCCGCAGCGGGGTGTAGCCCGGGCTGAGGATGGCGCCGGTATCCAGATCGGTGACATAGATCGCCTGGGCGCAGGACTGGGCGGGGAGGGTGTCCAGAACGAAGGGGGTCAGGCCGTTTTGCTGTGAGTTACCAGAAAAGGAGAACTGGGCACCGTCGTTGCCGATGAGCACGCCGTGCCCCTGGCGGTTGGCCAGCATGTGGGTCCACGGGCGGGGGGTGTCGGGCGTCATCTCGAAGGCGCGGCCTTGCGCCTCGAAGCGGGCCGCGGGATCAAGGCCCGGCCGGGGCCGAATGCGGCGCCACGGCGGCGCGCCGGGCGGCACCGATGCAGCGGGCTTTCCGGTCAATGCTGGGGCGATCGCGGCCAGCGCGGCCGATTCGGTATCCGCCCAGCCCTGGACCCATGAGACGGTCAGCGTGTCCTGCGGCGCGAGTTCCAGCTCCACCTGCAGGGCGGCAGCCGGATCGAAGGGGTAGAGCAGCCCCTCGTCGTCCGGATTCCGCAACTCGCCCGTCAGGAGCGCCTCGGGCGCCTGGCCGGTCCCGCGCCCCAGGAAGCGGCTGCGATCGTCTTCATACCCCACCAACCGGACGCGGTCGTTCTGCGCGACCGCCAGAAAACCATAGCCCAGCACATGCCGCTTGGGCCCTTCACCGTCGAAAAGGCGGTTGTGGGCCAGCAGGGCGGCCTGATCACGTAGAAAGCGCACGCCGACGTGGATGGCATTGAAATCGGGTCGGCGCAGATAGACATCCGGCCGATTGAGTGCCCACTCCAGATAGCCGGTAAGCCGTAGCCGCCGGGTCTGCGATCCGCTGTGGTGCAACTGGATGCGCCAGCGCATGGCCTCGGCGTGCAGGCAGGGTTGCACGTCGATCTGGACAGCCAGGCCATCGGGCCGCTCGTGGGTGAGGATCGCGTTTCCTTCGGGGCTGCGCCAGATGCGCCGCTGCGCCGGTAATCCAGCCCGCAGCAGGTCGACCGGGGGACTGGAACACGCCGCATCCGGCTCCAGGTCCTGCAGATAGAACGTCTGTCCATGCGGTAGCGCACAATCCGCTGCCCGGCGCGAGAAATCGAGCATCGCGCCCTGTGCCATGTGGACCGCCGAGCGGCTGTTGCCGTCGGCATCCATCTCCAAGTGAAAGCGCCCGCTGTTCATCTCCACCAGCCGGCGGGCATGGATCTCCCGGGTCTGATGCAGCCGCCAGAAGATCCAGACCAGACCAGCGAGGGCCGCGATCGCCGCGCCCCCGTAAACGCCCCGCAGGAGCCCGGCGGCGGGCAGCAGTGCGGCGTCGGACAGGGCGACCAGACGCTCGGACTCCTGCCAGACGAAATCCCACTCGCCGCCGCGCGGGATATAGAACGGCAGCAGCAGCGGGGCCCAGGTGCCGAAGCGGCGAATGCCTTCGGGGATCACCGGCGTGGGCGCGGCATGGCCCAGCCAGCGCGACAGGCGCGTTTCGAGCCGGTCCACGCCAATGAAAGACAGGTTGACCAAGGTGGCGACCCGCAGACCCATGTGATCGAACCAGATCAGGATCCGCAGCCAGCCGTAGGCCATCAGGCCCAGAAAGGTCTGCAGGCTCCATTCCCGATAGGCGGCCTCATCCAGGCGCAGGCTCTGCACGGTGGCCAGGCCCGTGCGCAGCGCGCCGTCCTGGTTGTACCAGGCTGGCGTCGGCGCCATCTTGAGGAAGGTCTGAATGATGGGCGCCATCCACAGACCCCAGCGTTGCACCCGCACCGCCTGGGTCACCACACCGGCCAGCCCGTCGCGGGTGAACAGATGGCGCAGCGGCTCGAGACTGCGATTGAAGATCGCCGTCAGCACGATCAGGTTGATGCTGAACAGCGGGGCGGCGATCGACCAGTTGATGACCCCGGCCAGAGAGTCGCAATAGAACTGTTTGAGACCGCCGGATACAGCGCCGAGATCAATGGCGCCCCAACGGCTGAACAGGGGATAGGTGACATAGTCGTAGACCGGCTGGCCGACGACGGGGCCATGGATCAGCGCGTAGCGCAGCAGCTTGTCGCCCACGGTCTGCAGCTGCGCGGCATCGAAGTACCAGGCCAGCATGCCGCCCACGCCGCCGCCCATCAGCCCGGCAAACAGGTAGGCGCGGCCGGTGTCCAGGCATCGCCGCTGGCCGCGCAAACGCGCAATGAGGTGCGCCATCCAGTCCACCCCGGCACCGACCACGGCGCCGACCAGGAACCCGGCTGCGAAGCGCTGCCCGCCAGATGCAGACACCAGATCGTATTCCACGATCCACACCAGCCCCAGCCCCAGCACGACGCCGCGGCCGTAGTTGCGCGGCATCCGGAGATTGTTCCGCAAGCGCCACAGAAACGGCGCGCTGCCATCGAAACTTTCGATCAGGGTCCGCGCCAGACCGAACAGCAGCGGACCCAGGATGACGCCGGCCAGCACGGGCGCCGCCGCCAGCCATTGGCGCAGCAGCGGGTTGCGGTAAGCCAGACCCGCCAGCCCCAGAATCAGCATGAACAGGGCGCCATACATCGCGCCTTTGGCCGCACCCTCCCGCGCCTGTGGCCACAAGGTCGTCCACTGCGGACGCTGACCGCGCAAGCCCTGCATCAACAGCCCGGTCGACAGGAAGGTTTGCGCCCACAGCCCGCCCTGGGCCACGGCCGCCAGACCGATCACGCCGGCAAGGCCCACGGCCGGATGCCATCCGGCCAGGGTTTCGCCGCTGCCCCAGTCGGCCACCACCGGCGTCCAGGCCGCCCAGAGCCCGCACAGCGCCACGCCCACCAGCAGACGCACATCGCGCGTCGCCCGACCGTCGAGCAACCATCCCATGCCCCAGAATGCCGCAAGATTGAGCCCGCCCAGCAGGACGCTGCGCGCCACTGCTGCCTGCAGCGGCTCGGCCGCGGTGCTGCCCAGCACGATGCTCCCCCAGGACGCCAGCAGCGGACGGTTACCCAGCAACAGCAGCAGGTTGAAACCGATCGGTACAGCCAGGAACGCCAAGGCACTTGCCGGGGGCAGCGGCGCGTTGCGGCGCATGCGCGCCAGCAGGCTGGCCAGTGCGAATGCCGCAGCGAGCGTTGCCGCAGCGCCCTGCGTGAGCGAAAAGACCTCGGCCGGCCGGCTCGGCATGGCCCAGAGTGTGGCCTGCGGGTCGGCCGCCCAAGCCAGACCGGCCACGATGGCTGCATCCCGCCACCGGTCGCGCGCGCGCCTGAGGTTGGAACGTCCGATCGCCTCATCCCCGGCAAGCGCGAACGCCGCCCAGGCGAGCAGGGCGGGGTACAGAAAACCGGTGTGGGTCAGGTCGCCGCGCCCCAACCAGACGATGCAGGCAGTGGCGAGCACCCAGGCCACCGCCGAGCGAAGCCGGCGCAGCGGCATGTGCGGTTCGTCCCGGCCGCGGATTCCGAAGGGCGATTCGAGTGAATTCATGGCAGTCCCGGAAGATCGGCACGGGGCCGATCAGCGAATCGCTGGCGCGGCACCTGAAATTGTTGTTGTCCCTATCCTATCGGCAGCGATGACACGGCTCATGACATTCATCGGGCGTCGGGCCGCTCCCCATCGCGGCGCGAGGATCGACGCCATTCGCCATTAGTGGCGATTCCGGTCCGAATCGATGCGGTCACCCGGATCGGCCCCCATGGGATCGAGGTGTGGCGTGCGACCGGCGGCCAGATCCGCCAGCGAATACCCGAGGTAGTCGGCGTGCAGGGCGCGCGTCAGGGACACGGCCATGAACACCAGGAGCACGCAGAATGGAAAGCCCAAGGTGGTGATCACGTTCTGCAACGCAGGGAGTCCACCGCCCAGCAGGAGCGCCGCGGCCATTGCACCGAGCAGCAGCGTCCAGAAGATGCGCTGTCGCATCTGCGAGACCCGGTCGGCGCGGCGTGACAGGAGATCGACCACCAGCGCCGCGGAATCGGCGGATGTGGTCAGAAAGATCACGATGATGAGGACACTCAACAAGGCCGTAAGGCTTGAAAAGGGATAGTTCGACAGAAACGAAAACAGCGCCAGCGGCACATCGTCCCGGACCTGTTGCGCCAGCCCGGCGCCGTGGTTCATTTCGAGATCGATGGCGGCCAGACCGAATACCGAAAACCACACCACGGTGAACAGGAGCGGCACGCCCAGCGCGCCGCCGACGAACTGCCGAATGGTCCGTCCCCGGGAAATGCGCGCGATGAAGATCCCGACGAACGGCGCCCATGAAATCGTCCAGGCCCAATAGAACACCGTCCAGTGCCGCTGCCAATGGGTACCCTGATAGGTTTCGGTCCAGAACGACAGCCAGGTCAGATTCTGCAGATATTCACCCAGGTTCTGCACCGTGCCGGCGGTAATGAACAGCGTGGGTCCGGCCAGCCAGATGAACGCCAGGATGATCAGTGCCATACCGATATTCAGCTGAGACAGGCGCTTGATCCCGCGATCGAGTCCGAGCGCCACCGAGAGCGTCGCAATGATGGTGATCAAGGCGACGATCGTCATTTTCAGGCTGGTAGTGACCGGGATCTGCAGGAGATAACTCAGGCCGCTGCTGAGCTGCAAGGTGCCCAGCCCAATCGAGACGGCGACGCCAAACAGGGTCCCGAGCACGGCAATGATGTCGATGATCCAGCCCAGGGGACCATGAATCCGTTCGCCCAGCACGGTATAGAACACGCTGCTGACGCGCATGGGCAGTCCCTGCCGGTAGGTGAAGTAGCCGATCGCCAGAGCGGGCAGGGTAAAGATGGTCCAGGTGTGCAGACCGAAATGATACAGCGAGATGGTAATCGCCAGCTTGGCCGCTTCGGCCGACCCGGCATCAACGCTCTGCAGCGGCGGATTGGCGAAGTGCGACATCGGTTCGGCCACACCCCAAAACATCAGGATGGTCCCCACACCCGCCGCGAACAGCATGCAGAACCAGGTCAGCGTGCCGTATTCGGGCGTTTCATGATCCGCGCTGAGGCGGATCTGTCCATAGCGGGACAAGGCCACCCAGATGAGAAAACCGAGCAGTCCGCTGACGCTCAGGATGTAGAACCAGCCGAAATAGGCGACGGTGGCCTCGGTGAGCGCGCCGAAAAAACCGGCGAACTGGGCACTGAATGGAATCGCGCAGGCCACGAATCCGATGGCCAGTCCGGCCGAGACAAAAAAGATTTGGGGAATGGCATTGAGCCCCAATCGATCCGCAAGTCGCTCCAGCATCCCTTCCTCCGCGGCATTTGCTTCGACATTTCATCCTGATTGCGCAGCGCCGGATCCGGTTCTGGGACAAGGCATGCGGATCATCCCGAGCGGCCAGGCCAGCCAATCGTCGAACCGGCGCTCCTGCCTGATGGCGGGATGAAGCGCTGGATTATAGCCAATACCCCGCACCGGCCCGACAATGATCACAGAATGGCATGAAACAAACGCACGTGAGCGCGCGCGGTTTATGGGGGCATGCGGACGTAGAACCGCCACTCTTCCCCGCGGTTTTCCATGGCCGACAGTTTGGCGATGATGGGTTCATCCAGGGTATGCCCCGTGGCCAGCAACAGCAGCTTGCCGCGGGTATACACATCGCGCGTCAGCACCATCCCGGGCCGCAGCGCCGTGACTCGAACACACTGTTCGGTCGCTGTGGCGGTCTGATCGGCGGTTGTTTCCAGCCACTCGAGAAAGGCGTCCACGACCGGCCCAGCGTAGCGCCGTTGGCGATTTTCCCGCAGGAACTGCTGGGCCTGCGAGGCGGTATAGCGTTCGGGGGCGATCAATCCCAGCTGCAGTTCGTAATAGTCATTGACGACGCCCAGGATCCGGGCGCCCGGCGGAATCTGATCGCCCTGCAGACCGTCAGGATAACCCTTGCCGTCAGGGCGTTCGCGATGCGCCCGAATGATCCGCGCCGCGTCCTGCAAAGGCGCGATCGCCATCAGCAGGGTTTCGGACAGCGCCGGATGCTGGGCCACCTGGGCGCGCTCCGGGGCGGTCAGCGCATTGTAGGGCTTGTCAATCAGATGATCCGGCAAGCCGATCTTGCCAATGTCATGCAGCAGGCCGGCAAACAGCACATGCTGGGCTTCGCGCTCGCTCATTCCGAGGCGCAGGGCGAGCGCATGCGCCTGCGAGGCGACCCGGCGCGCATCCGTGGCAATCCCGGTCTTGCGCATCTCGATGAGGTTCGCGAACACCTCGACGGTCGCCGTATAGCTTTTCTTGAGCGTGTCGTGCGCTTCCTGCAGTCTTTCCGCCGCGCGCTGCAGATCCTGTGTACGCGCCGCGACTTTTGCTTCAAGCGATTGATTCAGTTCCTTGAGCTCGAGATTCTGCTTGCGGATCAAGGCCTCCAGCTTCTGCCGTTCGCGCGCCAGCCGCTTGGCTTCGAGCGCATGATGAACCGTCAGCTGGAGATCGTGTTCCTCCCATGGCTTTTGCAGATATCGATAAATCTGGCCTTTGTTCACCGCGGCGATGGTGGACTCGATATCCGAATAGCCGGTCAGCAGGAGCCGGGTGACGTCGGGCCAGCGCCGGTAGACCTGTTCGAGAAACGCCGCGCCATCCATTTCCGGCATGCGCATATCCGAGATCACCAGATCGACCGGCTCCTGCTCGAGAATCTCCAGTCCGCGCGCGCCGCTGGTCGCCGTCAGGATCCGGTGGCCTGCCTTGCGAAACAGGCGGTTCAACGCGGAAAGGATGTTCTGTTCGTCATCTACGAACAGCAGTGTCCACGGCATCGAAGCGGGCGCATCCGGACGCTCAGGTGGATTCTGCATCCTCAAGACCTCCTTGTGGCGCGGTTTCGGACACGCGCTTGAGTGGAATCACGATGCGGAAGGTCGTGCCTTTGCCGGGACAGCTGTCGACGGCGATGCGTCCCTGGTGTTTCTGGATGATGCTGTAGGACAGGGACAACCCCAGCCCCGTCCCCTTGCCGACCGGCTTGGTGGTGAAGAAGGGATCGAAGATGCGACTGAGATGTTCGGGCGCGATCCCCTTGCCCGTATCCGCGATCTCGATCCAGGCCGAGGTGTCCTCCCGGCCGGTTCTTATGGTTATTTTTCCTTTTTCTTCAATTGCATGGGCTGCATTTATAAACATATTCATGAATACTTGATTGAGCTGCGAGGGGAGGCACTCGACAAGGGGCACGTCACCGTATTCTCGAACGATCTCGGCCTTGTACTTGATTTCGTTGTGGGCGATGTTCAGGGTGCTGTCGAGCCCCTTGTGCAGGTCGACCATCTGCCATTCAGCCGAATCCACATGCGAAAAGTCCTTGAGATCCTGGACGATATTGCGCACGCGCTGAACGCCTTCGCAGGATTCGGACAGCAGCGCCAGACTGTCTTCTTTCAGAAAATCCAGATCGAGATCCTGCCGGAGCTTTTGCAATCCCCGGATTTCCTCGTCCACGGGCAGGCGAGCTTCCAGTTTCTGGTAAGCCGCAACGATCGTCAGCAGATCCTGAAGATACTGCTGCAACGAGCCGAGGTTGGAGTTGATGTAGCCGATCGGATTGTTGATCTCATGCGCGATACCGGCGGCCAACTGTCCGACCGACGCCATCTTTTCGGACTGGAGGAGCTGCGCCTGGGCTTCCTTGAGCTGCGCGATCAAGGACTTCTGCGCGTTATGTAAGTTCGCATTCTCGATGACGACACTCACCAGATTGGTGATCACACTGCCCTGATGCAGTTGCTCGGCCTGAAACTCCACGCCGGTGTTGTTGTTGATGCTGAGCACGCCGATGATCGCTTCGTCCACCTTCAACGGCCAGCACATCGCGGACCGCGGTGTTCGCGTTTCCGCTCGGGCCTGCTTGTTCTTGAAGCGGGTATCCCGGGACATGTCGCCATTGAGCAGCAGCGGCGTGCCTTCCTGGGCCACCTTGCCGAGTACACCCTCGCCGAATTTCACCGTCGCGCCCATCGCCTGTTTCGGCAGATCGATGCCGGCGACGATGGTCAGCTCATCGGTTCCCGGATCGCCACGCAGCGCCAGGGAGCCACTGGTAGCAGAAAAGCCCTTCACGATGTGCTCGAGGATCTTCTGATAAATCTCGCCCGAACTGTCGACAAATGCCGCATGACCCAGACGATAGAGATCATAGATCCATGACACGGAAAGAAGGTGTGACAGTTTTCCGTTGGACATCGCCTCGCCGAGCCTCCTTGATGCGCATCGAACCGGTTTCGGCGATGGTCTCGTAAGCCATGCCCAACGGATCGGACTCTTGCTGTATCGACGCCTCCCCGCAATCCCTGAATCGACATCGTGCGCTTGACATCCCCGGGCTGCTTGTTAAAGCAACTCAATGTGTTGCCGATGGATTTGACGTTGCGAAGTCAAGATCACCGAACACGAGACGCCCGGCGCGCCCAGCGGTTCGGATCAGACCGGAACACACGAACCGATCAGGGGGAAAACGATGAGTCGAAGAATCAAACGGCGCAGGCACCCGGCAGCCTGTCATCAGCGAACAGGCACGATCTGCCACCCGCTCGCGCTCTCGGTGTTCGGCGCGATGCTGTGCACGCCGGTCAGCGCCGCCGAACCCCTTTCCTCGGTTTTTTCATTGCACGGCTTCGGCACCCTGGGCGTGGTTGGCTCCAATGAGGACCAGGCCGATGTGGTGTCCAATGTCTATCTGCAGCCCGACGGCGCCGGCCACACCGACACCTGGTCTGCCGGGGTGGACAGTAAGCTCGGCGCCCAGGTTGATGCGCGAATCAGCGCAGACCTGAGCGGCGTCGTGCAGGTCGTATCGAAGCGGGGTCATGACGGTTCCTGGACGCCGGGTGTGGAGTGGGCCAACGTGAAATACGTGCCCCAACCCGGTCTGGCGCTGCGCGCCGGGCGAACCGTGAGCCCCACATTCATGTTCTCGGATACCGCCAATGTCGGCTATGCCAATCCGTGGGTGCGAGGTCCCCAGGAAATCTACGGCATGGTTCCCATTACCTATCTCGATGGGGTGGACCTGACTTGGAACACCGGCTTTGGCGGAGCGATCAATGCCTTTCAGGCCAGCTTTGGCGGCAATACCTTCGATGCAGTCGGTGACACCGAGATTTCCGGCGACCGGCTCTGGATACTCAGCAACACCATCGAGTACGACGCGTTCGCGATGCGTCTGGGGTACCTGTCGGTGGATCTGACGTTCGACTCGACGGAGCTGGACCACCTGTTCGGTGGCTTCTCCGCGCTGGGTGCGACCCTGTCAACCGCCGGCGCAACCACGTCGGGCCAACTCGCAAGCGCACTTGCAGACCGCTACACCGTCGATGATACGCGGCTCGAAATGATCTCCCTGGGCACGCGTTACGCGCCGGGCAACTGGCTGTTTCTGGGCGAATGGGCACGCATCAGCGATGCCGGACTATTGCCGCGCACGACCGGCTGGTACGCCACCGCGGGCTACCGCATGCGCAAGGTCATGCCCTATGTCACCTACGCGACGCTGGATTCCGAGGCACGTTCGCCCTCGGGCGTTCCGCTGGCCGACGTGCCGGGCGACCTGCGCCCGGCTGCCGCGGAACTCAATGCGGCCCTGGCCGCTGCCTTGCAAGCATCAGCGCCGGCCCAGGACAGCATCGCGCTGGGTGTGCGCTGGGAAGTGCTGGACTCGGCGGCACTGAAGTTCGAATACCAGCACATCGACATCGGGGATCGATCCGCTGGCCGACTCGGCAATATCCAGCCGGGGTTCGAACCAGGCGGTGAGGTGGATCTGCTGTCCGTGACCTTTGACTTCGTGTTTTGAGGCGGAGATTTGCAATGGCTATCCTGAACATCCGCCACCGCTGTTGGGCTGTGGCACTGCTGTTGATCACCAGCAGCCTCTCCGCCACGGCCGACGTCGTGACCGTGGTTTCGTCCCAAAACCCGCTGACCGCGATCTCCCGAAACGAAATCACCAACATTTTTCTCGGCAAGACGAACCGGTTCCCCGACGGTCAGGCGGCGATCCCCATCGATCAACCCGATTCCTCATCGACCCATGAGGGCTTCTACCGGAGCATCGCCAACCGGCGGCCTGCCGACATCAAGGCCTACTGGTCGAAAATGATCTTCACCGGTCGGGGACAGCCCCCGCGTGTCGCGCCTGACGATGAGGCGGTCAAGGAGATTCTCGCCGGAAAACCCCAGGCCATCGGCTACATCGACCGGAAATCCGTCGATCCACGCGTCAAGGTGCTGGAGATCCAATGAAAACGCACGATGCAGAAACGGCGACGCCGGATTCGCTCACACCGACCTCCCGCCTGCGCCACCTGTTGAGCCGGATCACCGAACCGCTGATCCTCTTTCCCGGCCTGGCCGTCCTGTTGCTCGGGGCGCTCTGGATGGCAACGATCAGCCTGGCACGCGTGGAGCACACCAATGCTGATGCCGCGGCCACGCTCAGCACCCGTGAACTGACCGATACCTACGAAGCGCAGGTCGTCCGCGCCATGCGGGAAATCGACCGCACCTTGAAGCTGGTGGTCTATGCCCACCGGCCGGGCGAGGCCGAGGCCGTGTTGTCCCGATTGTCGGCCGAGAATCTGCTGCTGCCGACGTTTCTGTTCACGGTCCACATCGCCGATGCCGATGGCCGCATCGAGGCAAGCACCGCCCCCGCGCCGCCGGACCGCATTCCTGACACCGCCACCATCGACCTGCTGCGGACCCAGGACATCCTCGTCATCAGTCCGCCCGCACCCGAGACCGGCGGTGATGATTCCACTCTGACGTTCGCCCGGCGCCTTTCCGGCCCGGACAACCGCTTTGAGGGAATCGTCACGATCTCGGTCACCGCATCCTATTTCGTCAGCGGCTACGACCCGGCCAAGTTTGGCCAGGCCGGATTCATCGGCCTGCTGGGTACCGACGGAATCTTTCGCGCCGCGCGCAGCGGCGAGACGATCACGGCTGGCGGAACGACCGATTACCGTCCACTGACCGGGGACGAGGAGTTTGAATTGACGCCGGTTTCGTCGATGATCAACCCCTGGGACGGCATCAAGCGCTTTACGGCGGCCAGAAAGCTGTACGAGTTTCCGCTGGTGGTCGTGGCTGGCCTCTCCGAAGCCGAACAGCTGAGCCCGGCAGCCGCAAAGGCCAGGACCTATATCGCGCGCAGCAGCATCGCCAGCGTTGCCCTGATTGCGCTTCTGACCCTGCTTGGCTATCTCAGCTGGCAGCTCCAGCAAAGCCGTCAGCGCGCCGCACGCGAACAGGTCGCCCATGCCAAGCGTATTGAGTACATGGCGCAGCACGATATCCTGACCGGGCTGCCCAATCGTGCGTTCTTCAGCCATATGCTGACCAAGCTCCTGGCGCTGGCCAAGCGTTATCACCGCCCATTGGCGGTCTTGTTCCTGGACCTGGATCACTTCAAGCTGATCAACGACACCCTGGGGCATGACGCCGGCGACGCCCTGCTGAAAGAGGTCGCTCGACGACTGCAGGAATCGGTGCGTGAGAGCGACATCGTCGCCCGACTGGCGGGTGATGAGTTTGTGGTCCTGCTGCCGGAGCAATGTGATGAGGGCGACCTGACGATCGTGGCCAATCGCATCCTGTCTGCCGTCGGCAAGCCCTATGACCTGCTCGGCCAGGAATTCCGCGTGACCGTCAGTGTGGGCATCAGTCGTTATCCCAAGAACGCCGAAGACGAGGAGTCCCTGCTCAAGGCGGCCGACGTCGCCATGTATCACGCCAAGGAAAAAGGTCGCAACAAATTCCACTTCTACCAACAGACCGACCGCCAGCTAAGCCTGGAGCGCATGAGTCTGGAAGTCGCCTTGCGTCAGGCGCTGGAGCATGGGGAATTCAGCCTGCATTACCAGGAGCAGCATGATTTGGCCACCGGTGAGATCACTGGCATGGAAGCCTTGCTGCGCTGGACCCACCCCCAGCTGGGCGAAATCCTGCCCCGACAGTTCCTTCCGATCGCCGAGGAAAGCGGGCTCATCATCCCGATCGGCAAATGGGTCATCGAAACCGCGTGCCGCGAATGCATGGCCATTCAACAGGCGACGGGCAAGCCGCTGACCATGTGCGTCAACCTGTCTGCACGGCAATTTACGGATCCGAATCTCGCGCATGACCTGGGGCGGATCGTGCGTGTCACGGGGATCGATCCGGAGTTGCTCGAACTGGGCGTGGCCGAGAGCGCGTTATTGGCGGATGTGGGCGAGGCCATCAAGATTCTCGGGCAGATCCGCATGCTGGGCGTTCGCATCGCCATCGACAATTTCGGCGCCAGTTACTCCTCCCTGTCCACACTCAATCGCTTCCGCTTCGATACCGTCAATATCGACGGCAGCGTGATCCGCAACTCGGAGCATAGCCCGGAGGATCAGAAGCTGATGGAAGCCACCATCGCCATGGGCAAGAATCTCGCCTTCACCGTCGTCGCCGAAGGGGTCGAAACCGAAGCCCAGGCACGCTTCCTGCGCGATCGCAATTGCGACAAGGTTCAAGGCTTCTATTTCGGGCGACCAGCACCGCACCCACCCGTCGAACCGGCCTGATCGGCGCCCCGGACGCCCCGCGGCGCCCGTCCCGATCGATCGGACGACGGGAGAGGGCGGTGCCGTCCCCCTGGGCGGATCGTGGACGCGACCGCCGCACTGCCCCAGACCCGATGGCCCGCCGGAGCCGGACAGACGAACCCTGGGCCCGCCAGCCCGTCAGGGTTGCTCGGTTTTCACGTGTCGCAAGAGCACCGGCCGAGCGAACATGGCGAGCGCAACCAGAACACCCAGAAACGCCAGGGCAAGCGGTTCGTTGCGCGCAAGCCGAACGATCAGGGCCACCGTTGCCGCGGTTGCGAGGAGGGCACCCAGACCGGTCACCCAACGGCTCCCCGTGCGCCGGGCACAGGCCAGCGCGCACACCACCGCAAAGGTGAACAGGAACGCCAGGCTGGCCGCCTCGACCAGCATCGACAGCGTGCCGACGACGGCAAGTACGGCCGCGAATGCACCCAACCCAAGGACGGCCCGGTCCGGCACCCCGGCTCGGTTGGTGTGATCGAACGCAGCCGGCAGCTCCCCGTTCGAAGCGACCTCGTGCGCGAGACGCGCGGTGGCGAACAGCGTCGAGTTGATTGCCGAACCGGTCGAGAACGCCGCGGCGACCGTCACGATCACCAGTCCGGCCGTACCGAGCGCCTCCCGACCGGCGACGGCCAATGCGATTTCCTTGTGTTCGACGACCTGATCGGCCCCGATCAGCATCGCCGTGCCAAGCGCCACGAGGATGTAGACACCGGTGACGATGACGATCGCCGAGAGCACGGCGCGGGCGAGCGTCTGATTCGGCGAGGCGATGTCGTCGTAGTCATAGGTGAGCAACTGAAAGCCCTCGTAGGCCATGAATACCGAGGCAGCGCCGAACAGCGCCGCGCCGATGCCTGCCTCGGGCACGCCCTGCGAGAGCAGCGGCGGATTCCACGCCGCCAAACCCCAGCCCGCGAGCCCGACCAGCACGATCAGCTTGAACCACACAAGAAACACCTCGACCCCGCCAGCCTCGCCCGCGCCCCGCAGATTCAGCCCGACGAACAGCGCGATGATGGCAATCGCCGCCGTCCGGGCGAACCAGGGCCCCAGGTCGACCACATGTGCCAGATACTGGCCGAATGTGAAGGCGTAGACCGCGTTGGTGAGCACATAGCCCACGATCAGGACCCAGGACAGGCTGCCGGCGAACTGCGGTGCGTGGTTCTTCCGAAGAAAGGTGAAGGCGCCGCCGCCTTCCCCGTAGTATTCGGCCAGCTTGACGTAGCTGTAGCCGGCACAAAGCGCAATGCACCCGGCCGCCGCGAAGCTCAGCCACGCCCATGCACCGGCAATGGCGATCACCACCCCGAGCGTGGAGAAGATTCCGCCACCGATCATGCCGCCCACGGCCATGGACCAGGTGGCATTGAAACCCAGTTTTCCGGCAGATTCGCTCATGGAAGATACGCCTTGCGGTTGCGGTGGATCGCGGTGCGCTCGATGCCAGAGCCTTCGAGTCAGGGCCATGGCGACATGCTTGCCCCGGCTGTGCCGGCCGGTGCGGCGCGCCAACGTACTTTGGTCCGCCGAAGGCACGGTCGTCTACATCCCGGGTTCGATGCCGGACCTTCCCCGATGCGCGGGCGTCAGATCCATCGGCGGCCACGATCGTCAAGGGACAATGACCGGAACGCTCGGTTCCGCATCGGCCCGGGGCGAACGGCAATGGACCGCATGATCGCCGGGACAGTGCCGCGCCATGTCTTGCGCGAAGCGGACTGATCCGGGCGCGCGGGGATTGGACTGACTGGGACGGCAGAGGGCGATGGACAATATACCGATTCACATCGGCATCTCCGGCTGGCGCTATCCGCCCTGGCGCGGTGTGTTCTACCCGCAAGGGCTGCCGCAGCGGGCCGAGCTGGCCTATGTCGCGAGCCGGCTGCCGAGCCTGGAGATCAACGGCTCGTTCTACAGCCTGCAGCGCCCGTCGCGCTACGCGCAGTGGTACGCGCAGACCCCGCCGAACTTCGTGTTCGCGGTAAAGGCCTCCCGCTACATTACCCATATCCTGCGCCTGCGCCAGGCGACCGCGGCGTCCGCCAACTTCTTCGCCTCCGGCCTGTTCGAGCTGCGGGAAAAGCTCGGGCCCATCCTCTGGCAGTTTCCACCGAGCCTGGCGTTCGACGACGCGCTGTTCGACGCCTTCCTCGCCGGCCTGCCACACGATACGCAGAGCGCCGCAACGCTCGCCCGCCACCACGATGATCGCCTGGCACGCATGGGGGAGCCGCCGTCCCTTGAGCCGGACCGCAATCGCCGGCTGCGCCATGCAATCGAGGTCCGGCACGACAGCTTCGCCTGCGCGGCGTTCATCGAACTCGCACGGCGCCACAACGTGGCCGTGGTCGTGGCCGATACCGCCGGGCGCTGGCCGTATCTGGAAGACGTGACCGCGGACTTCATGTATCTGCGCCTGCATGGGGATAAGGTGCTCTACGCCAGTGGTTATACCGATGCGGCGCTGGACCGCTGGGCGGAGCGAATCCGCGCCTGGGCAACGGGCGGGGAGCCCGCCGATGCCGCCCGCGTGAGTTCGCGGCCGGCCCCGGCCGCTGCGACCCGGAACATCTATTGCTACTTCGACAACGACGTGAAAGTGCGCGCCCCGTTCGACGCCCAGGCGCTGATGGCCCGGCTCGGCCTGCGGTGGGAGCCGGCAGATGGCCCCCATCTCGCACGCCGCTCCGAGCGCAATGCGTAGGGCCGCGGACCTGTTCGTGCAACACCCCCGCCGGTGCGCGATGCGCGACCGCCAAGAAATCCGGATCGTTGCGCCCCGATCGTACTAACCCATCAAGGCCATCGTGCCGGCGATGCATGGCTGGCGGATAGCCCCTGGCGCATGCGCGTGGAAGCGATCGGGCACGGACGGGAGAACCGAACGGTAGTCGGGAGGGTATTCGGGCACCACGGACATCGAGATCTCGCAGTCGTCCACCCTGGCAACGAATGGCGCCGCCGTTCTGGTCAATAGACACACTGTTCCGGCGCCTCGTTCTGCAGCCCCGATTCACGCGTCAGACACCAAACCCATATACCTACCTTGTGACGACGGAACGCTCGACCGACAAGGAGCGAAGCAGACTCACGCTTCCATGGATAATCCTCCCGGCAAAAGAGAGCGCTTGCCGACGTGAATAGCCAGCATGGAGCATTGCCCCGAAGTCGCCGATTTCCTGAGGGATCTCGTGTAAAGCGGCAGCGGTCCAAGCCGCGATCCCGGCGCGCAGATCGACAACGAAGATCGCACCAATGGCACGACCACCGAGCAGATTGTGAACCCCGTCTGCGACCCGCAGCGAAGGCCCCTGGGGGCGACCACGCGCCGACAGAGCCGGGCAGGGGAGAGCGCACGGCGGCCTATTGCTTTTCGCGGGTCATTCCCCATAGGCTTCGAGCCACCATCCGCGGTGTGCGCAACCCGACGCGATCCGCGATCGGCGTGCGACGGAATCGGTTGCCGAAGCGGCGCCCGATACCCCGCCCGGGGTATGCGTCCAAGCTGGGCGGTGAATCGGGCGCATGCCGAACAGACCGGATCCGGCACCCAAACGGCTCGCGGGCAGGGGCCAGGCCTTCACTGACGGGGAGAGCGCATTCGCTATGGCACGTCGAACGTTTGTGGTCATCGGGCTCGGCCGGTTCGGCTCCCGGGTGGCGACCGATCTTGCCC
>NZ_SRIO01000013.1 GCF_004684205.1 Candidatus Macondimonas diazotrophica | reverse complement strand
GGGTATGACGGCAGGCGCGGCGTTGCGCGGATTGCGGAAGATGAGCGGGGCCGCATCGCCCTCGCGGCGGGCGGTGTCGATGGCCTCAAGGACGCGGCCGTGGTGCGGCGAGAGGCGGCAGGCGGGATCGGCGGCTTCGGCCTCCCCGGCGAGCAGATACGCCTGACAGCGGCAGCCGCCGAAGTCGACCTCGCGCTCGGGGCAGGTGCTGCAGGGCGGCTGCATCCACGCCGTGCCGCGATAGCGGTTGAAGGCGGGCGCGCCGCGCCAGATTTCGGCCAGCGACTGCTGGCGCACGTTGGGGAACACGAGATCCGGCAGTACGCGCGCGGCATGACAGGGCAGCGCGGTGCCGTCGGGCGCGATGGTGAGGTGCAGCCGCGCCCAGCCGCCCATGCAGGCCTTCGGGGTTCCTTCGAAATAGTCCGGCACGACGTAGTAGATCTTCATCGGGCCGTCGTAGGCGGCACGGAAAGCGGCGACGTCGATTTCCGCCTGACGCAACTGCTCGCGGGTGGGCAAGAGCGCGGTGCGGTTGGCGAGCGCCCAGCCGTAATACTGCGTCGTCGCCAGCTCCACGTAATCGGCGCCCAGCGCCTCGGCCAGCGCCAGCATGGCGGGGATCTGGTGCAGGTTGAGCCGGTGCAGCACGAAGCACAGCACCATGGGGAAGCCGGCGTCCTTCACGGCGCGGGCGATGGCGCGCTTGTGCTCGAAGCTGCGCGTGCCGGCGATGCGGTCGTTGAGCACAGCGTCCGCGGCCTGGAAGCTGACCTGGATGTGGTCGAGTCCGGCGGCGCGCAGCGCCTCGATGCGCCGGGCGTCGAGACCCAGTCCTGAGGTGATCAGGTTGCTGTAAAAGCCCAGCCCGCGGGCTTCCTGGATGATCGTTTCGAGATCGCGGCGCACCGCAGGCTCGCCGCCCGACAGGCCCAGCTGCACGGCGCCGAGGGCGCGCGCCTGACGCAGTACGTCGATCCACTGCGCGGTATCGAGCTCATTGCGGGCGGACGGGTAATCGAGCGGGTTGCTGCAATAGGGGCATTGCAGCGGACAGGCATAGGTCAGCTCGGCGAGCAGCCACAGGGGCGGCGACACGGGCCGCTCAGCGCAGTTCGATCCAGCCGCGCTGTCGGGCGAGGTCGATGAATTCACGAATGTCCTCCGCCAGGGTCGCTTCGCCGGGGTACTCTGCGGCCAGCGCGTCGATCAGCGTGCCGAGGCTGGTCTGCCCATCGCAGCGGGTCAGGATGGCCGCCGCCGAGTCGTTGAGCCGGATCATGCCCTCGGGGTAGAGCAGCACGTGGCTGTGCTGGGCACCTTCCCACTGCAGCCGGTAGCCGGGCCGCAGGCAAGGGATCCGCGCCGCATCGGCCGCCGCGCCGCTCATGGCGCTTTGGGCGCCGTGAAATAGGGCGGCATGTCGAGCACATAGGCCAACATCATGGCATCGAGCATGGACCAGAGCACATCGAGCTTGAACTGCACGATGGCGAGCGCGCGTTCCTGCAGCGGGCGGGTGTTGAAGTGCGCCAGCGTGAAGGCAAGGCCATGCTCGACGTCGCGCCGCGCCTCGCTGAGGCGATTGCGGAAATACTGCAGGCCAGCCGATTCGATCCACGGATAGCGGTCCGGCCAGCTGTTCAGCCGCTGCTGATGGATCTCGGGCGCGAACAGCTCGGTCAGCGAGGAACAGATGCCCTCTTCCCACGGCGACTGGCGCACGAAATTGACGTACGCATCGACCGCAAAGCGCACCCCCGGCAGCACCAGGCGCTGGCTCTCGATGGTCTCGCGGTCCAGACCGACCGCCTCACCGAGCCGTGTCCAGGCTTCGATGCCGCCCTCGTCCCCGGTACGGCCGTCGTGGTCGATGATGCGCTGGATCCAGTGCCGGCGCACCCCGCGGTCCGGGCACTTGGCCATGAGCGCGGCGTCTTTCAGCGGGATGCTGATCTGGTAGTAGTAGCGGTTGGCGACCCAGCCGCGGATCTGATCGGGCTCGAGGCTGCCTTCGTACATGCGCACGTGAAAGGGGTGGTGGATGTGATAGCGCGCGCCCAGCCCCCGCAGCCGCGCTTCGAACTCGGCCACCGGCCAAGGCACCTGATCCGCCGGATTCGTCATCGCACTACCCTCACAGCACCAGATCCAGGCCGTCCTCGGCCACTTCGATTCCGGCGGCATCGAGCTGCCGGCGCTCGGGGGAATCTTCGTCCAGAATGGGGTTGGTGTTGTTGATGTGAATCAGGATCTTGCGGGCGCGCGGAAAGGCTGCGAGGTGTTCGATCATGCCGCCCGGTCCGCTCTGCGGCAGATGCCCCATCTCCAGTGCGCGCTTCGTGCCCACGCCGCGATCGATCAGATCCTCGTCGCGCCAGGCCGTGCCATCGACCATCAGCACGTCGGCCTCGGACATGGGGGCCCGCAGATGCGGCTCGAACGCGCCCAGTCCCGGCGCGTAGAACAAACGGCCGCCGGTGGCCGGATCGGTGATGAGCAGGCCGATGTTGTCGCCCGGATGCGGATCATGGCGGTGCGGCGAATAGGGCGGCGCCTTACTGGACAGCGCAAAGGCCTGGAAGCGCAGCCCCGGCGCCTGGGCCATCTCGAACGGCGTACCGTCCGGAACGATGGCATGCCAGTCGACCCCACAGTAGTGGCTCAGCATGGGAACCACCGGAAAACCAGTGGACAGGTCTTGATGCACCGCCGGGGTGGTGTAGAGCGCAAAGCGCGGCCCCTCACGCAGCATGAGCAGGCCGGTGGCATGGTCGATCTGGCTGTCCACCAGAAGGACGGCCGCGATGCCCGTATCGCGCAATGCCCGGGCAGGACGCAGCGGCGCAAAGGATTCGATCTGGGCACGGATATCGGGGGAGGCGTTGATCAGCACCCAGCGCTCCCCGTCCGCGCTCACCGTGATGGACGACTGGGTGCGCGGCCGCGCACAGAGGGATCCCGCCCGCAACCCGGCGCAGTACGCACAATGGCAATTCCATTGGGGGAAGCCCCCGCCGGCGCCTGATCCGAGCACATGAACACGCATATCCGTTGCTTCCCCACTCCCGCAAAAACGACGAGGCCCGGTCGCTTGGCCGGGCCTCATCCGAAACCAGGATTCGGCTTCAGCGGTTGAAGATGTACATCGTCACTTCAAAACCCAGCCGCAGATCCTCGAAAGCGGGTTTGGTCCAGCGCATGGTGTCTCCCTCGTTGATTCAGCGTGTTATCGCGATCCGATCATGCTGCCGCAGGCAGTCGACGATCAAGCGTTTCATCTTAGCGACCTGGTCCGTTTCTGCCAAGCTTTGACGGTGACTTGCGTCAATCCCGCTGCGGCAGACTCCGCACCAGCGCGATGCTCATCCCGCCCCCCGGAACATAGCCGCCCATCTCCGCTGCCTGCAGATAGTCGCGCTTGGATTTTCGGGTTAGGTTGATGCACAGCTCGTAACCCAGACGCTGGAACCACTGCGGCAAATCATCGAGGTCCAGCCACGTATGAAACGGCTCCCCGATCCGCCGCCAAACCCGCGCGGCGATGGCGCGACGCAAGCGCACCCCGACCGACTTGGGACGCTGGGCGGTGAGTTCCAGCACGCTGGTATCGACGTAATCGAATGCGACCGTGACGCCGCCAGCGCACAAACCGCGCAGCTCGCGGAACACGCCCTCCACCACGGACTTGGGCAGATAGTAGGTCACGCCCATCCAGTTGACGAAGGTCGGCAGCGCCGGATCGAAACCGGAGGCCAGCAAGCGTTCGCTGAGTGATTGGGTGGTGAAATCGATGGGCACGAAGACCTGACAGGGATGCGTCGCGAGGCCGCGCTCGGCGATGCGGTTGCGCTTGGCGGCCTGGGTGGCCGGATGATCCAGCTCGAACACGCGCAGCCGGTCCAAGAGATCGGGCCGGCGCCAGACAAAGGTATCCCAGCCCGCACCCAGAATCACATATTGCCGCACACCGTCGGTATCCATGGCGCGGACCAGTTCATCCTCGGCGAAGCGTGCCCGCAGGAGCAACGCGGCCATGAATCGCTTCAACTGCGGGCGGCGCTCGAACAATCGGGCCATGCGCCGATAGGTTCTCGGACGCCGCACGATGCGCTGGCCGCGCTCGTTCAACAAGTGCTCAGCGATTGTGTCCTTGAAAATCGGAATGCCTTCCCGGACCGCCAGGGCCCGGAACAACATCACCATGCGGGAAGTGAAACTGGCTTGTCCGTCGCGCATCCACGCTCCATCCTCGGGCCATCCCGGCCCGGCCGAGTTGGGTCACTCAAATCAAGCTAGCACAGGATTCGGAAAACGCCGGGCGCCGGGGTTACAGCGCCGCCAGATAATCCGGGCCGAGTTGGCGCATCTGCCTGAGAATCCACAGCTGACGCTGGCGCACACTCGACGATGGCGCATCGACCCGGTAGCGGACGGGGTTGGGCAGCACTGCCGCCAGAAGTGCTGCCTGGGCCGGATTCAGCCGCGCGGCGGAAACCCCGAAGTAACGCTGGCTGGCGGCTTCGGCGCCATACAGATGGTCACCGAACTGCGCGAGATTGAGATACAGCTCCAAAATGCGCGCCTTGGGCAGCAACAGCTCCATCCACACCGCGAGCCAAGCCTCGACGCCCTTGCGCAACCAGTCCCGCCCCCGCCAGAGAAACAGATTCTTGGCCGTCTGCTGCGTAATCGTGCTGGCCCCACGCACGCGGCCACCGCGGGCGTTGTGATCGAGCGCCTGGCGAATCGCCTTCAGATCCAGTCCGAAATGGCTGGGAAAGCGCTGGTCCTCGGCCGCCACCACCGCCAGCGCGAGATGGGGGGAGATCCGCTCAGCCGGAACCCAGCGGTACTCCGGCCACACGCGTTCGCCCGCTGCCACATTGCGCACCAGTTGGTGCACCATGAAGGCACTGATCGGTGGCGGCAGCACACGCAACGCCAGGATGGGCACGATGGTCAAACCCAGCGCCGCGAACACGACGGCCCAAACCATCAGGCGCAGCCGGCGCAATGGAGATCGCCGCCGCGGTGCCCTGCGGGAACGGGCATGAGGTGACCAGGGCGGTGGTAGGGGCATGGGACCGATTTTCCTTTTTCAGTTCCAGGAGTCGACGATGCAATGGCGCAAATCCAAATGGCACTCCCAACGCTATCTCGTCACCGGGATCGTCACCATCATCCCCCTCTGGATCACCTGGTGGATCATGGCGTTCGTCTTCGATCAGCTCACGGTTATCAGCATGCCTGCCGTGCGCACTCTGGCCAGTCGTCTCAACGGCCCTTCCGATCCGCTCGTCAGTCTGCTGGCGCATCCCGCCATGCAGTCGCTCGTGGCCGCGCTGTTGACCCTGGTGCTGCTCTACCTGCTCGGTTTGCTCGCCAGCTTCGTCATCGGACGCCGCCTGATCGCGCTGATGGAGGGCATTTTGCACCGCATTCCGCTGGTTCAGACCATCTATGGCGGGATCCGGCAGTTGATGCGCTCGCTCGAAAGCCATCCCAACAAGCCGCAGCGCGTGGTGCTGATCGAATTCCCGGGGCCGCACATGCGGGCGGTCGGTTTCGTCACCCGGATTCTGATCGACGAGGAAACCGGCACCGAGCTGGCCGCCGTTTATGTCCCGACCACGCCGAACCCGACCTCCGGCTATGCCCAGATCGTGCCCACCGACCGGCTGATCGCGACCGACTGGAGCGTGGATGAAGGGATGCGTTTCATCATTTCCGGCGGCACGATATCACCGGATCGTGTGCGCTACTTCGACTCCGCCGCCGTCAATGCCCCCAAACCGTGACCAGCACTTCGCGATCCATCGATTCGATGCGGTGTTCCCAGAGGAAAATGCCCTGCCAGGTGCCGAGGGCGCAGCGGCCACCGCGCACCGGAATCGTAAGCTCGACCTGGGTGAATACCGAGCGCAGATGCGCCGGCATATCGTCGGGGCCTTCGAGGTGGTGACGGTAGCGGGGATCGCCATCGGGCGCGAACCGGGCGGCGAATGCCTCCAGATCCGAACGGACGCTTGGATCGGCGTTTTCACAGAGGACCAACGACGCGCTGGTGTGGCGTAAAAAGGCCTGACACAGCCCGGTTCCGATCCCCGAGCGGCCGATCACCCCCTGCACGGCCGCGGTGATCTCCCACAAACCGCGCCCCACCGTTTGCCAGGAAAGGGCTTCCTGCGCCATCCGCATGCCGGCCTCACTCATCCATAACGCCCCGACACGAAGGGATTACTGCGCCGCTCCTCGCCGAACGTCGAGGTCGGGCCGTGCCCGGGCACGAAGCGAACCTGATCGCCCAGCGGAAACAGCTTCTCGCGAATGCTGCGGATCAGGGTCTCGTGATCGCCCCCCGGAAAGTCCGTGCGGCCGATGGATCCGGCGAAAAGCACATCGCCGACCTGGGCAAACCCTGCCTCGGGTTCGAAAAACACCACGTGCCCCGGGGTGTGGCCGGGACAATGCAGGACCTGCAAGGTGAGCTCGCCCACGGTGACCGTATCGCCTTCCTCCAGCCAGCGATCAGGGGCGAACACGCGGCCGCCGAAACCCATCATCTGGCTCTGCTGGGGCAGCATCTTGATCCAGAACTCATCGGCCCGGTGCGGCCCCTCCACGGGCACTCCGGTGGCTTCGGCCAGCTCCGCGACCCCGCCCACGTGGTCCAGATGACCATGCGTGACCAGGATGCGGGTCAGCTTCAGCGCGTGTTTGGCCAGGATGGCACGGATGCGTTCGACTTCCCCACCCGGATCAACGACTGCCGCTTCGCGAGTCTGTTCACACATCAGGATGGTGCAGTTCTGGGCAAAAGGCGTGACGGGAATAACAGCGTACTTCATGGTTTCGAACCTGCTCGAGCGATCGGCAACCGGGATCAGAACATGTGTGTTTCCGGCTGAAACGCTTCTGACATCCAGGACCGGGATACTTCACCGCATGATAACGACTCCCTGGTCCAAACGCCGCTTTATCCGCCCACGCCACTGGACGGCTGGCCTGGCGCTGTTGCTGACGGCTTTCGGCGCCCTTGCCGGCTCCCCGGCTTGGGACGTCCGCTACCAGCGCGTCTTCACCAATCCCGAAGCCGTGATTCCGCCGCAGTGCTATACCCGGACCGAAGGCCGCTTCAACCCGTGCTACACCTGTCACCAGACCCATCCGCCAGCTTCGGGGCGACCCAATCTGATGGATGATGCGCATCTGCAGGGCGTCTACGCTTTTTCCGAAGTCGGTATTGAAAACCACTGGTCCAACCTCTTCGTGGATCGTCGCGCGGCCATCGCAGCCATTCCCGATGCCGAAATCCGCGCCTATGTCGCGATAGACAACTACACGCCGCTCATCGAAACCTTGCGCAGCAGCGACTTTCGCGGCTGGATTCCCGATCTCGACGATCTGGCCTATCCGGAACGTGCCTTTGATCGCGAGGGCCGCGCGCGGGACGGCAGCGGTTGGATCGCGTTTCAGTACAAACCGCTGCCCAGCACCTTCTGGCCGACCAATGGCTCCATCGACGATGTGATGATTCGGCTGCCCCCTGCCTTCCGGCAAGACGCCGCGGGTCGGCCGTCCTGGCCGGTCTATCTCGCCAACCTCAGCATGCTCGAGGCAGCGATCAAGGGGATGGATGCGATCGACACGCCGCCCATCGATGAACAGGCGCTCGGTGTGGATCTGGACGGCGACGGCCGGCTTGGCCGAGCTACCCGATTGATCACTCCCGACCACTATCTGGGTGCAGCCCGCACGATTCCGGTGGTGCGTTTCCTCTATCCGGTCGGCACCGAATTCCTGCACACGGTGCGCTACCTCCACGTGGATGGCCAAGGCCGGATCGGCCCGGCCCCGCGCATGAAGGAAGTGCGCTATCTCCGCAAGGACCGGTGGGTCGATCCGGCCACCCTCGGCGCGCTTTACGATGAGGAAGCGTGGGAAAAGCAACAGGGCTTTCTGCCCCAGATCGGCTGGCAGGGCGAGCGCGGCGCCGTCAACGGCTTCGGCTGGCGTCTGCTCGGTTTCATCGAGGATGCCACGGGAAACCTCAGACCCCAGAGCCACGAGGAAACCTTTTTCTGCAAGGGCTGCCACAGCTCCATCGGCGCCACGATCGACCAGACTTTCGCCTTCCCGCGCAAGATTCCGGGGGTCCGTGGCCAGGGTTATGTCGATCTGCGCGGGATGCCCGATGCGCCCTCGCTCGGCGAGCTCGAAGGGGAAATCCGCCAATATCTGCGCCGCGTTGGCGGGGGCGATGAGTTCCGCGCCAATACCGAGATGCGGGCGCGCTGGTTCGGCCCGGACGGTCAGCTCGACCCTGCGCGCCTGAATCAGGCCAAGGATGTCTACACGCTCATCGTCCCCAGCCCCGAACGCGCGCTGGCCCTGAACAAGGCCTACCTCACCATCGTGCGGGAGCAGTCCTTCCTGAAGGGCCGCGACGCCACTCTGGTCCCGGCCGAAAACGTGTACCGGGAGGTAGACACCGAGGTGCCGCCCCTCGCGCCCGAGCACCGGGTTGCGGGCAACCTGCTGCTCGACTGGGACGCCGCGATCCGGCCCTGAGCCTGTCACCGAGTTGACACCGCAGTTTCACCATTTCATCCACCCAGCCGCATTAGCCTGTCGGAGTTTTGCCACCCGCCGACTTCACGAGGAGGATTTCTCATGCGCTGTTCCCGTCCCACCTGGGCCCTGTTGGGCCTCGGGTTGCTGGCGTCAGGCCCAACCCTGGCTGCAGATTTTGGTGAGTTGATGCAAAAGCAACTGGAATCGGGCAGCAATCGGCTGTTCGGCTTCACCAAGCCCTTGGCCGAATCCGCGACCACGCCATCCGGATACGCGCGCGCCCCCGGTCAGCCGGCAACCGATCACATCTTGCTGGCGAAAGGGCTGCGGGTGAGCTACCTCACCCGCGATGCAGCCGACAAGACCGACCAGATGGTGTTCTGGCCCTCTGACGCCAAGCCGACGCACCTGATCACCTGCGTCGAGGAGTTCGAACGCCAGGTCATCGGCACATTCCCGAATGGGACGGAAAAATACAACCCGTCGGTTCAGCGCATCCGGCTGTCCGACGGACAGGTCGAGACCATCCTGCGCGGCATGGCCGGTTGCGACGGGATCCGTCGCACGCCTTGGGGAACGATCATCGCCACCGAGGAAACGAGCGACGGCCAGGTCTATGAGCTCATGAATCCGCTCCAGCTGACGAATCTCACGCTCACCGGCCGCGGCACGTCCGAACTGTTCGACCCCACAGGCGCCAACGTCACCGACACGACCAGCAAGGTTGTGGTGCGCGATGCGCTGCCCAAGATGGCTTGGGAAGGCCTGGCGGTGACACCCCAAGGGGTTGTGATTGCTGGCGACGAGTTGCGCCCCGGGTCCTACACGGACACCCGTACCGGCACCCGGGATACCGACGGCGGCGCGTTGTTCAAGTTCATCCCCGCCGTCCCGGCTTCAGGCCAGCCTGTCAGCAACCTGAATCAGTCGCCACTGGCAGCGGGCAGCGTCTATGCACTGCAGATCTCGTGCGTCGACAACAAGCAGCAGTTCGGCCAGGGTTGCGAAGTCGGTCAGGGCGCCTGGGTTGCCGTCACCGCCGCCAACGCCCGGGTCGATGCCAACAACGCCGGCGCGACCGGTTACTACCGCCCCGAGGACCTGCATGACGATCCCGGCTATGAGGGCGAGGGCGTCCGGTTCTGCTGGACCAACACCGAAAACGCCAGTGCCGAAAACTACGGCGAGGTGATGTGCGGCATCGACCGCGCGCCACTCACCGCCAGCAGTGACCGCACCGTCTCGGTGAACCGCTTCGTGGAAGGCGATGCCGACTTCAACCAGCCGGACAACCTGGCTTTCCAGCCCGGTACCCGCAACGTCTATGTCATCGAAGATAACCCCAATGGCGACATCTGGGCCTGCCTGCCGGACGGCGCGGACCGCGACATCAAGACCGATGGCTGCGTGAAGATGCTTTCGGTGGTGGACAATACCGCCGAGCCGACGGGCTTCCTGTTCAGCGGTGACGGACGCACAGCCTACGTCTCCATCCAGCACAGCCGCGATCCCGCCAACGGCAGCATGGATATCGACGACTTCGGTACCGACGATGTCCTCATGATCACCGGCTTCAAGCCCGTGCGGCCCTGACAGACCCGCACCACCGGTCATCTCGGGGCAGGGTCCACCCGTCCCCGACGATGTCCCTTCGGCCCGCCCGGCCCAGCCGTGCGGGCTTTTTTTCTCGCCCGATCGTCATCGAGGGCGGCTTGGTGCAGTCGGTCATGACCGGCCAGCCTGATGCGGCGCCGTCCGTGGCCGCGATCGATTACGACACCGATGGATTCGAGGTCGAAGATCCGTGTCACATCACGCAATCGGATAGTCGCGAGACCAAGGCCCTGGTGGTCGAACACGGTGTAGAGCCCACCGCCCTCGACCTTGATGAGGTGTTCCAAGAAGCCGAACAGTAATCAACAACAACGTCCCGCCTCATTCGGGGCGTCTCGCCCGTCCTGGCTGACAGCATGGCGAGCGTGGTTGTGACGATGCCCTGTCCGCCAAGTCTGACGCATACAGGTTCACACGGTAATGCGCTGAATCAGCTCTATCGGGTAACCGTCAGGGTCGACGAGAAAAGCGATCACCTCATTCGATCCCTTGAGCGGTACGGGCTCCCGCGTGATCCTGCCACCCCGCTTTTTGATTTCCGTGCAGGCTCGATGGCAATCATCGACGCCGATGGCGATGTGGCCGAAGCCGGAACCTAACTCGTAGCTGGCGATGCCCTCGTTGTCGGTCAGCTCCAATACACAGGTAGCGGATTCATCGCCGTATCCCAGGAAGGTCAATCGGTAGCGTTCCTCGGGCTGCTCAAGGGTACGGAGAACCCGCATGCCCAAGACACCGATGTAGAAGTCGATGGAACGTTGCATGTCGCCTACGCGTAGCATCGTGTGCAATATTCGGTTCATCGGACATGACCGCCATCTTTTACGGATCAAAAAGGAGGCTCCCTCCCACCGGGAAATGGCAGAGAGCCCGGACAGGATCAGATGAAGAATGGCGAATGCATTTGCCGGCTCGCCTGTTCCACGACACCGGCATCAAAGACGCGTGTGTAGAACGCTGCATTCAGTTGCTTCGTTTCGGTCGGAAAGTAGTTCAGAGCGAAGTTACGCGCGTTGTTGATCGTATCGAATGCGTAGATGCCGCCCAGTGTGTTTGTATGCAGACCACTCAGCCATGTCTTGTGAAGCAAGCCGGGTTGCCGCTTCAATATCGGATTCAGGTCGCGCCAGGGCGCCTCGGCGAAGGGCACACTGACCTGGACTTCCGTATAAACAAACGCGCCGGGTTTCCGGGTGGCCTTTGCGCCGAAATGCACCGAGTTCATGTCACGACTGGCCTCCTCCACGATGCTCGCGTCGAAGATGCGCGTGGTCTGCGGCGCGCCGAACTTCCTGGCTTCGTTCGGGAAATAGCGGGTGACGAATTCCTGGGCGTGTTCGATGGTGTCGAAGGCGTAGATACCCCCCAATGAATGGTTGCCGACACCGGCAAGCCAAGTCTTGTTCATGAGTCCCGGCTGTTGCAACAACGTCAGGTTTACGTCCTTCCATGGCGCCTGATCAAATGGCACGGATATTTGTAACTCGGAATACACAAACGCTTTCTGGGTCATCATCATTTCCTCGTTGCTTGGGTTGCGAAGCGACGATTCGGTGGCCTCGGCATCCGAACCGTGCAGGAGTGATCAAAACTCCGTAGCGAAGGTCCCGGTGACGGCAAGCTTCAATACCTTGCGACGATTCGTTCTTGGGGGTGTTGGGGTGTCATTGCATTTCATCGATGTTTTCCGGTCTGGGGAGTTGGTTATGCTTTGCGAATAACGACGGTGTGTTCATTGCCTCCTCATGGGTCGCGATGAGGTCGTGACCGGTCTGTTGGCAAAAGGCGCGCATGTCCTTTACTACGCCCCGATCGGTAGCGATGACCGCAAGCGTTTGTCCGGTGTTCATGGCGTCGAGCGCGGTGCGGGTTCGGAGGATGGGCAGTGGGCAATTCAGTCCCTGAGCGTTAAGGGTTTGATCCGTTGCATTCATCCGTTTCACGCCTGTCTCCAGTTTTGAGTAGACCGGTCGGTATACTCTGCGGTAAAAAAAATGTTACCTGTCCCGGGGTATACGGATCGCGGTCACGGCGGATCCGAGCCGGCGAATCAGCTCGGGATCATTCTGTGCCTTGGCCAGAAGCTGAATCCCCTCCAGGTATCCGAGCATCGCCTCCGCCGTCGCTGCTTCATCCACGGGTGGTAATGCGCCACTTTGGACAGCATCCGAGACCGCAGACCGAATGTGGTTGGAAAGCGAATTCAGACAACCGCTGGCCTTCCGTCGCAGCGCCTCGTCCTGGGTCGCCTGTTCCATCACCATGTTGCCAAAGGGGCACCCTGGCAAATGGCCATGGGTATCAGTCTGTTCCTTCTGAAACGCATAGAGCTCTTGGACAAACCGGTCGAGACGCGCCAAGGGCGTGATCTTCGTCGAAAAGGCGTTGGCGATCAGCGTCTCACTGAGACGCTCGCGGAACTGTTCCATGACCGCCAAGGCGAGGTCGCGCTTGCTGGGAAAGAAATGGAAGAAGCTCCCCTTGGATACGCCAGCCCGCTCGCAAATCGTCGCGATACCCACATCGGCATAGCTCTGGGCGTGGAACAGCCCTGCGGCGGTATCGAGAATCTGCTGGCGTGTGTCACTTGCATGGGTCATGGCCTTTTTATACTAGACCGGTCGGTATACTGTCAAGGAGGTGATTTATTTTCCGGTTTCAACCCCATGGGGCATTGCCAGAGTGAAACCCGGCGCGGAGAGCGTAAAAGGGGGCTCAAAACGGGTTGAGTGGGGAGGAAACCAATTAGAGACGTGAATGGCCCTAAGTTAAGCCCCGAGTGCTCGTCATTCCGGCGCAGGCGGGGATCCAGAATCCGCATTCGCGGTGCATTCATGGATTCCGGCCTGCGCCGGAATGACGCATAGATCGCCTCCTGCCTTAACTTAGGGAAGTCCTGAAATAATCACCTTGAAGGGGCCAGAATGGGGCAACGGATAACGGAGCGGCGCATGCATCAGGCGACCTTCGAAGATGCCGGGCAGCAGGGCGAACGGCCGCGGCGCGAGCGGGATCCGGCGATGCGCCAGACCCGCAAGGGCCAGTAGTGGCATGTCGGGATGAAGGCGCACATCGGGTCGACGTGGATTCCGGGCTAGTTCATTCGGTGGTGGGCACGGCCGCGAACGTCCAGGACCTGACACCGGTTGCGTGCCGGCTCCATGGCCCTGAGATGCATGTCCACGCCGATGCCGGCGATACCGGCAGGAGCATCAGGACGCACTGCAGGGCCGAAGTCGCCGAGCATGTGGCCGTGCGCCCCGGCCAGCGCCGCCAACTCAACCGGCGCACCGAGGTGGACGGGCGCCTGAATGCCTCATTCCGGGAGCACGCATCACCATTTGGGAAGGAACGAATACCGCGCTCCACATCCGCCCATCCAAGCACGGACCTGCTCGCGGTGAATTTCAATCGGCGGAGTGAGCCAGGCACTTTCGAATTGGCCCTGCCCTATCAGCTCGATATGACCCTCGACTGACCCGGCTTCGAGACCCGAGATGCCCAATGACGTTCGTGCCGATCACGCCGCTCAGTGTGCGCTCCATCGATCAGGTGTTGCCCCGGCTTCTCACACCGCCAGAACACGATTCTCAGCTACCGTAAATCACGGCCGGCAGGCGATCATCCGGTTGCCAACCAATACTTCAGGAATCGTTGGCCGTCGTATTCGGTTTCGCCGACGAATCGTGCGCCGAGCCTCGCGAAGGCCCCGAGGTGCTTGCGCGACGGCGGCAACAGGAAGGTGACATCGGCGATGCGCGCATCGGCCTGGGCAAACGCGAGCGCCTTTCTGGTGATGCGCCAGCCGAGCCCGAAGTTCTGCGGCCTGAGGACCAAGCCGTAATCCCATTCCTCGCCCTCTCGCTGAAAGCCGCCCCAGCCCACATAGATACCCCGATACAGGATGGCCCAATGCCCCAGGCCATCTCGATGCCAGCAGGCTTCCTTGGCGTCGACGAATCGGGCCACGGCATCATGATCCCAGTGCAAGGTGAGCAGGGGCATGTGCTCGGCAACGCGCGGATCCGACATATGCGCGATGATCTCATCGGGCGACACCTGGGTCAGCCGGGTGAAGGTCACATCGCATTCAGGTGCAATCGCCATGGATGGTTTGTCTCGGCAAGGTTCATGCGGCAAGCGCTGGGCGCGCTCCGGTGGCAATGGCTGCGAACGCAATCTGCGGCATCGCGCGATGCCCCAGGCTAACCATTCCGGTATCAGTGTGACCGACTGCCGGTCGCTGCAGCTGTCCCGGAATCCCGTCGCCGCCGATCGGCGGCGACGGCAACCGGGTGAACGTTCCCAGCGATACCATAAGAAAGCCGGCCGGTTCATTATCCCGTTCGCGGGGCGTCACCGGCGCGCCGATGAAACCCCGCTTGCGGAGGCCCGCAGCGACCCCGGTGAACCGCACCAGCGCCGGTTTCACGGCACTCCTGCCGCGCGCTGAAGGACGGACAGAGGGTCGCTGTGGTGTCTCAAGCCGCCGAAGACAACTCAATGACGGGGAAATCCACGTCGGTATCGGCGATCCGGTTCACATAGTTGGTCAGCACGTTCAGCGCGACGTGCGCGATGATTTCGATGATCAGGCCATCGTCCAGGCCGGCCTGACGCGCGGCAGCCAGAGCCGTGTCGCTGATCTCGGCCCGCGATTGAACGATGCGCAGCGCGAGATCGGCGACGGCGCCCTCCTGCGCATCCTGGGCCCGGCCGTGACGAGCCTGGTCGATGTCTTCGCTGCTCATGCCGGCACCCCGGCCCATGGCGACATGTGCGCTCAGGCAGTAACCGCAGGCATTTTCCTGGGCGACAGCGATCGCGATGATTTCGCGCTGGCGGGGGGTCAAGCGGCCGGGTCGCAGCGCCTCTGAAAACTGCAGGTAGCCGTTCAGCGCGGCCGGGGCCTGGGCCAGCGTGGTGAACAGGTTGGGCAGCATGCCCAGTTTGGCGCCAACAGCCTTCAGGGTGGCCGCGGTCTTGGCATCGGTCTGAGCCAGCGTTACAGGATGAATGCGTGGCATGACATCGTTCTCCATGGGTTTGGTTTTCAGGTTCATGCGTCATCTGACGCAAGGAGATATTGGCCCACGGCGCGATACGATTTGCGCCTATTTGTATCAATTTTTATACTCATCGTCTCTTTTCGGCACCCCGAGTCCGGGGCCGCCCGGGCCGAGCCCGGACAGGGCGATGATGCGAGTAACACGAATGGACGATCGGCTGGTCGAACTGCTCCGACATTTCGAACTTGGCGCTCGGGTATTCCAGGCCGGCCCGCTGTGCCATTCAGCGCATTTCGACGCCGCCGATGGCCTCGGGCATATCCATGTGCTGCAGCAAGGCATCCTGCGGATCGACTCGCCCGGCCAGCCGACGCTTCTGCTCGATGAACCGGGCCTGTTCTTCTTCATGAACCCCACCGTACACCGCCTGCTGCCACAGGCGCCTGACGTCACGATGGTCTGCGCGTCGCTTGAATTCGGGGCGGGGCTGCGCAACCCGCTGGCGCGCGCCCTGCCCGAGGTCGTGCTGATTCGCTTGCGCGAGCTGCCCACCCTGAACATGACCCTGCAACTGCTGTTTCGTGAAGCCGCCGAGCGACATTGCGGGCGTCAGGCCATACTCGATCGGCTCATCGAGGTGGTGTTCATTCAGGTTCTGCGTGATCTGATGGATCAACAGCGCCTGCAGGTCGGTCTGCTCGCCGGGCTGGCCGAGCCTCGATTGGCGAAGGCGCTTAACGCCCTGCACGCCGAACCGGCGCGCAATTGGTCGCTTGAGGAGTTGGCCGCGACCGCCGGTATGTCGCGGGCGCGGTTTGCGACCACATTCCGCGAAACGGTCGGCACCACGCCGGGCGGTTACCTGGCGGAGTGGCGGGTTGGGGTCGCCCAGTCGTTGCTGCGACAGGGTAAGCCAGTCCAGTTGGTCTCCGATGTCGTCGGGTACGGCAGCGCCAGCGCCCTGGCGCGCGCCTTCCGGGCCCAGATCGGCCTGTCTCCAACCGAATGGCTGAAGCGCCATCACCTGGACCGATCTGACGGCGCGGCGACCGCCTCGGCATGAGGCGCGACGGCTCTGTAGGAACGGCACGATCGGTGACCCGGCGATTTCATGTTCATGGGTGTCATGGAACGGCAACTGGCCTGAGCGAAGCATTCGGACGATGGATTCGAGGTGGTCCCGCGAAAACCGTTTCGCAGGCCGACGGCCCGAAGACGATGGCGCGCCTCTGATTCCATGTGATCGCACCGCACCACAGGACCACCCGCCCCGAGACGGCCGCTTTTGCCAGCCATCGGACGCGGTGAACGCCGTGTTCCGACAGAAGTGGATTCTCCGCCTCGGACTGGGCCGGGCAGACCGTGCGACGGGCCGATACGCGCGGGCGCCTTCATTCTTGCCGGGGCAAAACCTGACACGTGATCCGCCTCCGGTCATCCCGCCTGTACCCACGGCCACTTGCGGCTCGATCGGCGTCGATCGGCTGCTCCGCCGCCGGGGTTGTGTGAACCGCGCCACAGGCTAGAATGAGCGTTTTCGCAGGGCGCTTTCCTGCGATCTGGCACGCCACCGACAGGGGTTCTGACTTCCCATGTTGCCCATCCGGTTTCCTCGCTCACTCCTGATTTCCGTCCTTCTGCTTCTCTGGACCACCGCTGCGCTTGCCGCGCCCATCCCGGTGCCGGCGCCGCCCCAGATCAACGCCAGCAGCTATGTGCTCATGGACTTCGACAGCGGCCGTCTGCTGGTCGCGAACAATCCCGACTTGCGAGTCGAACCGGCCAGCATCACCAAAGTCATGACGGCCTATGCAGCGTTCCGGCAACTGCAGGACGGGGATCTGAAGCTCGATGAACAAGTCACCATCAGCGAGAAGGCCTGGCGGGCGGAAGGATCGCGGACGTTCCTACGGGTCGGCACGCAGATCGATGTGGAAACCCTGATCAAGGGCATGATCGTGCAGTCGGGAAACGATGCCAGCATCGCCCTGGCCGAACACATTGCCGGGGCTGAGGAGTCGTTCGCCGGCCTGATGAATCAGTACGCCCAGAGCCTGGGCATGACCAACACCCATTTCACGAACGCGACCGGACTGCCCGACCCGAATCATTACACCACGGCGCGGGATATCGCGATCCTGGCCCAGGCGATGATTCGGGACTTCCCCGAACAGTACGCGTGGTACTCGATCCGTTCCTTCCTGTTCAACGGCATCGAGCAATCCAACCGCAACCGCCTGCTGTGGCGGGATGCCAGCGTCGACGGCCTGAAGACGGGGCATACCAGTTCGGCCGGCTATTGTTTGGTGTCGTCCGCGAAGCGGGACCAGATGCGGTTGATCAGTGTGGTGATGGGCACCCCCAGTGACAATGCGCGCATGAACGACAGCCAGGCACTGCTCAACTATGGCTTCCGCTTCTACAGCACGCACCGGCTCTACCCGGCGGGTGAGGCCGTGACCGAAGCGCCGGTCTGGATGGGCAAGGCGAACAAGGTCGTCTTGGTGCTGAAGAAGGATCTCTTCATCACGGTTCCGCGTGGACAGTATGACGGCGTGCAGACTCAGGCCGAGGTGCAGGACAGGCTGGTCGCCCCGTTGCCCGAGGATGGACCGATCGGCAAGCTGGTGGTTCGCTTCAATGACGAGCCCCTGACCGAGGACGCACTCTATCCACAAAAGGCGGTGGAACGGGGCAGCTGGTTCAGGCGCCTGTGGCACTGGCTGTTGATGTGGTTTCAATGAGCATGTCCGGCATGGTCTACCTCAATGGTGAGTTCCTGTCGCTGAGCCAAGCCCGGGTATCGGTGCTCGATCGGGGATTCCTGTTCGGCGACGGCGTCTACGAAGTCATCCCCGTTTATGGCAAGAAGCCGTTTCTGCTTGCCGAGCACCTCGACCGGCTCGACCGAAGTCTGGCTGCCATCTGGCTCCACAATCCCCTGGATCGCGATGCCTGGCACCAGATGATCGAATCGCTCATCGATCAACAGCCGCCGGGCGACTGGTCGATTTATCTGCAAGTGACGCGCGGCTGCGATGATCACCGTGATCATGCCTTTCCGAGCGAAGTCCATCCCACGGTTTTCGCCATGGCCAGTCCGCTCAAGCCGCCCCCTGCCGAGTGGCTGGAAAATGGCGTCAGCACCCTCACACAGCGCGATCCGCGCTGGGGACGCTGCGATATCAAGGCCATCACGCTGCTCCCCAACAGCCTGTCGCGCCAACAGGCGAAGACTGCCGGCGCGGTGGAAATGATCTATCTGCGGGATGGCGTGCTCACCGAAGGCGCGGCGAGCAATATTTTCGTGATCCGCAACGGCGAGGTTCTGACCACGCCGGCTGATGAGCGAATTCTCCATGGAATCACCCGCCAGCTGGTGCTGCATCTGGCGCGCCAGGCGGATCTTCCCGTGCGGGAGATCGATATCCCCGAAGCTACACTGCGCAGTGCCGATGAGCTGTGGATGACCAGTTCAACCCGGGCCGTGATCCCCATTACCCGCCTTGACGGTGCCGCAGTGGGACATGGACAGCCGGGGCCGATGTATCGACGCATGGTGACGCTCTGGGAAGAGGCGCTGGCGCGCTGGCGAAGCGGCGCCACGATCATGGCATGACCCGGGACACGATCCTCTCTTTTCCCTGTATCTATCCGGTCAAGGCCGTGGCTCGCCATGCGGACGATCCGAAGCATCTGGTGTGTACGCTCATCAGTGCCCATGTCCCGGAGGCGGACATCGTGGGCGTCGAGAGCCGTCCCAGCAGCGGAGGACGGTATCTCGCCGTGACAGTGACGCTGCGCGCGAGCAGCCAGGCCCAACTCGATGCGCTCTACCGTGACCTCAGCGCCGACAAGCGGCTGCTGTGGGTGATCTAGCACCGTTACAAATCCGCGATTGGGGCCTGGCGCCGTATGCCGAGGTTTGGGAGGCGATGCGCGCGTATACCGACCATCGCGACGAAGAAACGCCGGATGCGCTCTGGTTCGTTCAGCATCCGCCGGTGTACACACTTGGCATGCATGCACACCCTGAGCATATCCTCGCCGCAGGCGCCATCCCCGTTGTCCACACCGACCGGGGCGGCCAGGTCACCTATCATGGTCCCGGCCAATGGGTGGTCTATCCCCTGTTGGACCTGCGCCGACGGGGATTCGGGATCCGCAGCCTGGTCAGCGCACTTGAGCAGGCCGTCGTGGATATGTTGGCCGACTATGCAATCGAAGCGCACGCTCGACGCGAAGCCCCCGGAGTCTATGTCGGCCATGCGAAGATCGCCGCACTGGGACTGCGTATCCGGCGCTCGTGCAGCTATCACGGTCTGGCGGTCAATGTCGCCATGGATCTTGCGCCGTTCGCCGGAATCAATCCTTGCGGCTTCAGCGGCCTGGCCGTCACCCAGATTCAGGCATTTCGACCCGATCTGTCCATGGTGCAGGTCCGTTTGGACCTAGAGTCCAAGCTCCGGCAAACTCTTCGCCTTCCGCTCGTCTGAGCCTCAGACGCAGCGCATCTCGCATCCACCCCGAAACAAGGCTAACTGCGCCCGCTCAAGCGTCATCCAATATCGCCGATAGTTGCTTTACCGCGAATTGGATTCGTCGGTTGTGTGTTTTGGATCTGCGAGGAGACTCTTATGAAACTCAAGCTGTTATCGATGAGTTGCGCGCTGGCTGCTCTGCCATTGCTGGCACAGGCCGAAATGAACGACATGTCGAATGCGGCTTTGTCTGATGTCCACGGACAAGCGCTGAGCATTGCCCGAGACAAAGGACGCAGCTTTAGCTTTGATACAACCAGCGACACCATGTCGTTCTCCAAAGGCAGCCTGCTGGATATCGATGCCTCAGGCATGGTGTTCGGATACGGCTTTACCCTGACCGACCTGGGATGGGACCGCAATCGGGGCTTTTCGTTGAGCTGGACCGCGCCCGTCGTACCCTGATCCGGCGGCTAATCCGTTACCCTGATCTCATTGACCTGACGAAAAAAGCCCGCTTCGGCGGGCTTTTTTCATCATCGACCAGATCACCTCAGCCGCGGATCTTGCGCAAACGCTCCAACATCTGCAGCTTCGCGATGGCTTCCGCCAGTTCAGCCTGGGCGCGCGCATAATCGATATCCGATTGGCGCTGCGCCAGCACATCCTCGGCCCGACGCTTGGCCTCGAGCGCTGCCGCCTCGTCCAGATCCTTGGCGCGCAGCGCCGTATCCGCGAGAACGGTAACCTTGAAGGGCTGGATCTCAAGAATACCGCCGGAGACAAAGTAGTGCGCATCCTGGCCCTGCTCGTCCCGCACGCGGACCTCGCCAGCCCGCAGCATGGTCAAGAGTGGCGCGTGGCGCGGTGCGATACCGACATCCCCTTCCACAGCAGGCGCAAACACCATACTCGCGCTTCCGGAAAAGATCTCGCCTTCGGCACTGACGATATCGACATTGATTTGACTCATCTCGGCCTACTCCCCCAGCGCCTTAAACGCGCTTGGCTTTCTCCACCGCTTCTTCGATGCTGCCGACCATGTAAAAGGCCTGCTCGGGCAGCGTGTCATATTCGCCGTTCAAAATGCCCTTGAAGCTGCGGATCGTGTCCTTGAGCGACACATACTTGCCGGGCGATCCGGTGAACACTTCCGCAACGTGGAACGGTTGCGAAAGGAAACGCTGAATCTTGCGGGCCCGGGAGACGATCAGCTTGTCCTCTTCGGACAATTCGTCCATACCCAAGATGGCGATGATGTCGCGTAGCTCCTTATAGCGCTGCAACACGTTCTGCACGCCACGGGCCACGCTGTAGTGTTCCTCGCCCACGACCAGCGGGTCCAGCTGACGACTGGTGGAGTCCAGAGGGTCCACCGCCGGGTAAATCCCCAGCTCCGCAATCTGCCGCGACAACACGACCGTGGCATCCAAGTGCGCAAAGGTCGTCGCCGGCGACGGGTCGGTCAGGTCATCCGCGGGCACGTACACTGCCTGGATCGAGGTGATCGAACCGGTCTTGGTCGAGGTAATGCGCTCCTGAAGGCGCCCCATTTCCTCGGCCAGCGTCGGCTGGTAGCCCACCGCCGACGGCATGCGGCCGAGCAGCGCCGACACTTCGGTTCCAGCCAGCGTGTAGCGGTAGATATTGTCGACGAAGAACAGGATGTCGCGGCCTTCGTCACGGAAATACTCTGCCATGGTCAGACCGGTCAGGGCGACGCGCAGGCGGTTGCCCGGCGGCTCGTTCATCTGTCCATAAACCATGGCCACCTTGGATTCCGACAGGTTCTCCAGATCGATAACCCCGGATTCCGCCATTTCATGGTAGAAGTCGTTCCCTTCACGGGTTCGCTCACCCACGCCTGCAAACACAGACAGACCGCTGTGTTCCTTGGCGATGTTGTTGATGAGCTCGAGCATGTTCACGGTCTTGCCCACGCCGGCGCCACCGAACAGGCCAACCTTGCCGCCCTTCGCGAAGGGGCAGAGCAGGTCGATGACCTTGATCCCAGTTTCCAGCAGGTCGGTCGACCCCGACTGTTCTTCATAGGACGGCGCAGCCCGATGAATCTGCCAGCGCTCTTCGCACTGCACTTCACCGACTTCGTCCACCGGGTTGCCCAGCACGTCCATGATCCGCCCCAACGTGCCCTTGCCGACCGGAACCGAAATCGGCGCCCCGGTACCGCGCACGTCGAGCCCACGGCTCAAGCCATCCGATGGACCCATGGCGATCGTGCGAACGACCCCATCACCCAACTGTTGTTGGACTTCCAGAACCAAACCCGTCGAGTCCACCACCAACGCGTGATAGACCGCCGGGACCGCGTCCCGTGGGAATTCAACGTCCACCACGGCACCAATGATCTGAACGATTTTTCCGGAGCTCATCTGTCTGGTTCCCCTAAGGCTCTTGTCCGCTGTTGCGCGGGGGACGGAAGGTAATATCTGCGTGAAGGACTGCCGCTCACGAGACGGCTGCAGCGCCGGCGACGATTTCTGCCAATTCCTGGGTAATCGCGGCCTGCCTCGCCTTGTTGTAAACCAGCGTCAAGCGCTGGATCACCTCGCCTGCGTTATCCGATGCCGACTTCATGGCAACCATGCGCGCCGCCATTTCACAGGCAACGTTTTCAACCACGGCCTGGTAAATCTGCGATTCGACGTACCGAACCAATACATCGTCCAGCAACGCTTCTGGGCTCGGCTCGTAGAGATAATCCCAGTTCTGCAGCATCTCGGTTTCGCGCACCGGTTCGACAGGCAAAACCTGCTGAACCACCGGCTTCTGGGTCATCGTATTCACGAACTGATTACGCACCAGCAGGAGCCGGTCGATCTTGCCGTCCCGATAGGCATCGAGCATGACCTTGATCGTCCCAATCACCTGTTGGAGATGCGGGCGATCGCCCAAGCCTGTCTGCTGGGCGACGATTTGGCCACCCAGACGGCGAAAGAATCCGACGCCCTTGCCGCCGAGGATGGCCAGATCCACAGCAATATCCTGTGTGTCGAACCGGCGCAGCTCGGTCAATACGGTCTTGAACAGGTTGATGTTCAAGCCGCCGCACAAGCCGCGATCCGTGGACACAAAAATGATGCCGACGCGCTTGAGCGGTTCCCGTGGCTCCAGAAAAGGATGCCGGTAATCCGGATTGGCTGCCGCCAAATGCCCAATCACCTCACGCATGCGCTCGGCATAGGGCCGGGTTGCCGTCATCTGATCCTGCGCCTTGCGCATCTTGCTCGCCGCCACCATTTCCATGGCTTTGGTGATCTTCTGCGTGTTTCGGACGCTGCGGATCTGATTACGGATTTCTTTTGTGCCCGCCATTTTTCACCTATTGGGTTCGCGGCTTACCAGGTTCCAGTAGCCTTGAATTCCTCGATGATCTTCTTCAGTCCGGCCGCGATCTCATCGTTGTAATCGCCCTTCGCGTCGATGCTCGCCAGAATGTCTGAATGGGCCGAACGTGCGAAGTCGTGTAGCGCTGCTTCGAACTCGACCACCTTCTTCACATCGACGCTGTCCAGGTAGCCCTCGTTTGCCGCGAAAAGCGACAAGGCCATCAGCGCAACCGACAACGGCGCGTACTGCGTCTGCTTCATGAGCTCGGTGACGCGCTGACCCCGGTCGAGCTGCTTGCGGGTCGCTTCATCAAGGTCAGAAGCAAACTGGGCAAACGCCGCCAACTCGCGATACTGCGCCAGCGCCAGACGTACGCCGCCACCCAGCTTCTTGATGATCTTGGTCTGCGCAGCCCCGCCCACACGGGAAACCGAAAGGCCGGCATTGATGGCGGGCCGGATACCGGCGTTGAACAGATCCGATTCCAGATAAATCTGGCCGTCGGTGATGGAGATCACGTTGGTCGGAACGAAGGCCGACACGTCCCCGGCTTGGGTCTCGATGATCGGCAGCGCCGTCAGGGAACCCGTCTGACCCTTCACTTCACCGTTGGTGAGCTTCTCGACATATTCCGGGTTGACCCGCGCCGCGCGCTCCAGCAGACGCGAATGCAGATAGAACACATCGCCGGGGTAGGCTTCACGGCCGGGCGGACGCCGCAACAGGAGGGAGATCTGACGGTACGCCCACGCCTGCTTGGTGAGATCGTCGTAAACGATCAGAGCGTCTTCACCCCGATCGCGGAAGTATTCGCCCATTGCGCAGCCGCTGTAGGGCGCAATGTACTGCAACGCCGCCGAGTCCGAAGCACTGGCCGCTACGATGATCGTGTGCGCCAGGGCGTCATGTTCTTCCAGCTTGCGCACCACTGCGGCGATGCTCGATGCCTTCTGGCCGATCGCGACATAGATACACTTAACGCCGGTACCTTTCTGGTTGATGATGGCATCGACAGCGACGGCGGTCTTGCCCGTCTGCCGGTCACCGATGATCAACTCGCGCTGGCCGCGACCCACCGGCACCATGGCATCGATCGCCTTCAGGCCGGTCTGCACCGGCTGGGAAACCGACTGTCGGGCAATCACGCCCGGCGCGACCTTTTCGATGGGTGAGGTCAGATCAGTGTTGATCGGGCCCTTGCCGTCGATGGGTTGACCCAAGGCGTTGACCACGCGGCCGAGCACGGGCTCGCCCACTGGAACCTCGAGAATGCGGCCGGTGCAGCGCACACGGTCGCCTTCCTTGATGTGCTCATAGCTGCCCAAGACCACGGCACCGACGGAATCGCGCTCTAGGTTAAGCGCCAAACCGAAGGTTCCACCCGGGAACTCCAGCATTTCGCCCTGCATGGCAGCGGTCAGGCCATGAATGCGACAGATACCATCCGCGACACTGATAACCGTCCCTTCGGCCCGGGCTTCAGCCACGACTTCGAAGTTTTGAATGCGCTGTTTGATCAGCTCGCTAATCTCGGCGGGATTGACTTGCATGTTGCTTCCTCGTCAATGAACCAGTGCGCGGGACAGACGTTCCAACTGGCTGCGGACCGACCCGTCGATCACCAAATCGCCAGCCCGGATGATCGCACCACCCACCAGACTGTCGTCGATCCGGGTCTTGAGATTGATTCGGCGCCCAAGCCGCTTTGCCAACGAATCCACGATCCGTCGTTCCTGCTCGGGATCCAAGGCCACGGCGGTGATGATCTCTGCGTCTACCGAGCCTTCCGCCTCTGCACGCAAAGCGCTGAACACTTCTGCAATCTGCGGCGCCAGCAGCAACCGGCCATTCTCCACCAAGAGACTGACCAGATTGATACCTTGAGGACCCAGCTCGGGACCCAACGCGTCACTGATCAGCTGCCGGTGTTGGTCAGCGGTTTGCCGCGGATTTTCAAGCGCCTGCCGAATCGGCGGATAGATAACCAGAGCGGCCAGAAGATCCAACCGATTCTGCCAGTCCGCCAATGATTCGCCGCTTTCGCGCGCCAGATCGATCACGGCTTTGGCATACGGCCGCGCCATCGTGGTTACATCGGACATCGAACCCCCAATCAGATCTGGCCGACCAAGTCGTCCACCAGATCACGGTGGGCGGCCGGATCGATTTCACGCTTGAGAATCCGGCCAGCGCCCGTCGTGGCCAGATCAGCCACCTCACGGCGCAGCGCTTCACGAGCCTGCGCAACTTCCTGCGCAATCAAGGCTTCGGCAGAGCGGATTTGACGCTCACCTTCTTCCTTGGCAGCCAGCTTGGCCTGCTCAACCATCTCGGTACCGCGGCGATTCGCCTGAGCCAGAATTTCGGCGGCCTGCTGGCGTGCAGCCTGCAGCGTGCTTTCGATCTCCTGTCGGGAGCGCTCCAGCTGTGTATTGCCTTGTTCAGCCGCAGCCAGCCCCTCGGCGATGCGCCGCTGACGCTCCTGCATGGCTTGAGTCAAGGGCGGCCAGACGAACTTCATCATGAACCACACGAACAACCCGAAGGTGATCATCTGGCCGATCAGAGTGGCGTTGATGCCCACGATAAATTCTCCGCGATTCGTGTTCTAACCAAAAACAGTCGGCGAGGCTGGGCAATTCAGCCCAGCGCGGCCAGGAACGGATTGGCGAACATCATCAAAAGGCCCATGGCCACGCCGATAATGGAGACGGCGTCCAGAAGACCCGCAATGATGAACATGCGGGTTTGCAGCATGCCGGCCAGTTCAGGCTGACGGGCTACACCTTCGAGGAACTTGCCGCCCAGCAGGGCGAAACCAATTGCGGTGCCAACTGCGGCGAGACCGAAAATGATGCCGACCGTCAAGACGGTATTGGCCTGGATCTGGGCGATGAGAGCTTCCATCATTCCTCCTAGTTCAGGAATAAGCAGTGTGAGCCAAAGGGATTAATGCTTGGCGTGGGCCATACCCAGGTACACCACCGTGAGGGTCATGAAAATGAACGCCTGCAACGGGATGACCAGGAGATGGAAGATGGCCCAGGCACCGCCGGGCCCCCACTGCGCCCACCAAGGCAGCAGGGCAATCAAGACAAAAATCAGTTCGCCGGCATAGAGGTTGCCGAACAGTCGCAGCCCGAGAGACAGCGGCTTGGCAAGCAGTTCTACGGCATTCAGAATCAGATTGAACGGCACCAAGTATTTACCGAACGGGTGGAATAGCAGCTCTTCCAGATAGCCGCCGACACCCTTGCCCTTGATACTGTAGATGATGATCAGCAGGAACACCGTAAACGACAGCCCGAAGGTGGCGCTCATGTCAGCCGAAGGCACAGGGCGGAAATATTCCACGCCGAACCAGCCGGCAATCATCGGGAAGAAGTCAACCGGAATCAGGTCCATCGTATTCCACAACAGAACCAGACAGAAAATCGTCAGCGCCAAGGGCGCAATGAGACGACTTTCACCATGGAAGGTTTCATGCACGACGCCTTCGATGAATTCGATAACGGACTCGACCATGTTCTGGAGCGGCCCCGGAACACCGACGGTCGCCCGGCGGGCAGCGATCGCAAAGGTGACGACCAGCAGAGCCCCGAGCACGGCAGACATCAGCAGCGTATCGATGTTGAAGGTCCAGAAACCTTCCCCTGCGGTCCACCCGGTCAAGTGGTGCGTCACGTACTCCTGGGGAGAGTGAGCGGTATGTTCAGCGCTGGCCATGAACCAATCAACCCCTTTGCTGTCTATCCTCGGGAACCTCCCACAGGAGGGAGACCCAGTAAACACCCGTTGTTGCCATGAACGCCACAATGAGCACCAAGAAATGCTCCGGGAAAACCAGCGCGGCACCCGCGAAAAGACCGATGCTGATCCCCCACTTCACCGCTTCGGCGCGCACCAAGGCAGCGAGCCGGCGCTGAGGTGATGCATCCGGCGGCAACAGTGCCATTCGCACGGCGAATACGGTCACGGCCAGAAGATTGGCGGATCCGCCCATAACTGCCGCCGCAACGGCAGGCCAGCCTCCGAACATGTAGGCCAGTGCGGCAACGCCCAGCGTTACGACTGCTTGCCACCGAAAAAGCCGACCGACCACTGCACCACTCAAAGACTTGGGAGCCTCGCTCGTCGCTTAAGCGTAGCAGGACAGGTTCATCCGGCCACCCTCAAAAGCGCGGCAAGTATAAAGAGCGCGTCCGAATGGGTCAATGCCGAAAACGGTCTTCCGGATCGTGCCCCAGAAACCCAAGCAGGCTATCTAGCTGCTCAAGAGAATGATAATCGATGCGAATTACGCCCTTGCCGCCACGGTCTTGGACGGTGACGGCCGTCCCCAGACGTTCGGATAACGATCGCTCCAGCCGCATGACATTGGGGTCTGGGGTCTTCTCAGCCGCCTGGGGCTGCAGCATGCGCCGCACCAGCGCTTCGGTCTGACGCACGGTGAGTTTGCGTTTGAATACCTGCGCTGCGGCCTCGCACTGTGCCCCACCCTTGAGCCCCAGCAGGGCCCGCCCGTGGCCCATTTCCAGCTTCCCGTCTTCCAGAAGTTTGCGAACCGGTGGCTCCAGTTCGTTCAGACGCAGGAGATTGGTGACGGCAACCCGGGATCGTCCGACGGTAGCAGCGATCTGTTCATGGGTGAGCGAAAATTCGTGCTGCAGCCGCGCCAGCGCCCCCGCTTCTTCCATGGGATTGAGATCTTCACGCTGAATATTCTCGATCAGTCCGATCGCCATCGCCGCCTGATCGGGGACCTCCCGCACGACACAAGGTACTTCACGCAATCCCGCCATCTGGGCCGCACGCCAGCGCCGTTCTCCGGCGATGATTTCGTAACCGTTTTCGACCGGACGCACGACGATCGGCTGCACGACGCCCTGGGTTTGAATCGATTCGGCCAATTCGCTCAGCGCCTCGGCGTCCATGTGCAACCGTGGCTGATAGCGTCCCCGTTGCAGGCGCTCCACCGGGAGATGCGCCAAGGATTCGTCGGGCGCAGCCGGACCGGCCATGGCGACACCACCGAGCAGGGCATCCAAACCCCGCCCCAGACCTCGTTTGCGATTCATAGCAATGGACCCTCCAGCGCGTTGACCGGCTGCGACCGACTCCGGCCATGACGGCGCAGCATTTCCCCGGCCAATGCCAGATAAGCCGCACTTCCTTGCGCACTGCGGTCGAGCAACACACAGGGCATGCCATAGCTCGGCGCCTCGGCCAGCCGCACGTTGCGCGGCACGATGCTGCGATAAACCCGGTCCCCGAAATGACGCAGCAACTGCTCGGACACATCGCGCGCAAGCCGGTTGCGCGGATCGAACATGGTGCGCAGCAGGCCCTCGATCTCCAACGTGGGGTTGAGGCCACGGCGTACGCCTTCGACGGTACCCAACAAGGCCTTGAGTCCTTCCAGTGCGTAATATTCACATTGCATCGGAATCAAGACGCCTTGTGCGGCGACCAGCGCATTGACCGTCAGTAAGTTGAGTGACGGCGGACAATCGATCAATACGTAGTCGAACGCCTCACTGGCATCATCGAGTGCACGCGCCAAAGCGCGCTCGCGGCTGCTTTCGGCCAACAGCCCCACCTCCGCCGCAGTCAGGTCACCCGAGGCGGCAAGCACATGAAACCCCGATTTATCGGCGTGCTGCAAAGCCTCACGCAAGGCACACTCACCCAGCAGGACCTCGCACACGGTTGCCGGCCCATTCTCGGCAGACAGACCGCAACCGACCGTCGCATTACCCTGCGGATCCATGTCGATCAGAAGCACTCGCTGGCGCGCCAGGGCCAAGGCCGCCGCCAAATTGACGGTGGTCGTGGTTTTCCCCACGCCGCCCTTCTGATTGGCGATTGCGATTATGCGGCCCACGCCCCGTTCCTCATTGATCTCTGATTTCAATACGCTGCTCGCTCGTCCGTTGCAAACAGATCAAATGCCGTTGCGCCTCCAAGCCCGGCACCACCACCGGCAGGACCGCCTGCACGACAAAATCAGCCGGCAGCGTCGCCAGCTCCGCCGTCACATCCGGCCCTTTCATGGCGACCATACGGACATCGGCAACACCCAGCCGCCGAGCGTAGTCACAAAGCGTCGCCAAATCGGCCACCGCCCTCGCGACGACGGTGTCCACCGGCGGCGAAAGACGGGTCGACTCCGCACGCGCCTGAATCACACTCACCTGCGACAAACCAAGCCGGCCGACGACATGGCGCAGGAAGCGCACCTTCTTGCCGTTGCTCTCCAGTAACACGACACGGCGTTTCGGATCAGCGATTGCCAGCGGAATCCCGGGCAGACCGGCACCACTCCCCACATCGGCGACGCTGTTGCCGCACAGATGCGGCAAGACCGTCAGACTATCCAGAAGATGGCGGCTAACCATCTCCACAGGATCCCGGACGGCGGTCAGATTATAGGCCCCGTTCCACTCAACCAGCATGCGCAGGAACGCGAGCAGGCTTGCCTGAACGCCGGGCGATACCGGCACCCCCAGCGCGTCCACGCCCGCCGCCAACACGTCCTCTGGCTGCATCTGGCTCATGATCCACCCCGGCCAACCAAATAAGAAAGCTGAGGCCAGTGCGCGGGAAACAGACGTTCGATCAGACCTGCATCCGCCATTTCGCGGTCCACCGGATCGAATCCAGGCGCTACAGCTTCGCTGATCAACCCGTGATCACCCGCCTCCAGCACGCTCGCCTTCCAGATACCACCGGGAACCGTCAACTGCAATCGATGTCCCACCAACGGATCCGGCCCCAGAAGATGACGCTCGAGCCGCCCGTCCGGAAACAATAGCCAATAGACAATCGGGTCGCCGCTATGAAAAAAATGAATGATATCGGACTGATTGCGATGCAGTTTTCCCAACGGCCGATCGGCCGTGAGCAAATAGTAGATCGCGGTCATCAGGGGCCGCGTCGCGCCGTCGTCGCGCCGAAATGTCCGCCCACTGGTGCTGGTTCGGCGAAAATATCCACCCTCGGGATGCGGCGCGAGGTCGAGCATTTTCACCCATTGTGCGGCGTTCATCCGGGTTCCCCCATGCGTCCAGCGGGCAGCGCACGCCCCAGGCCCCGCGACCCCGATCGTCAACCGGACCAAATTGGCCATCTTAACGCAGATCTTTCACGTACGACTCCCGCACCCGGGAGAAGCACAGCAGTGGGGCATCCGTCATGACATGTGATCCGGTCCCTCCCACGCCCCGCCTCACACTAGGCATCAGCGCATGCCTGCTGGGCGAACCCGTCCGCTACAATGGAGGCCACAAGCGCGACCGCTACATTCTCGAGAAACTCTCCCCCCATTTCGATTTTCGCCCCATCTGCCCGGAAATGGCGATCGGCCTGGGGACTCCGCGTCCGCCGCTGCGACTGGTGCAGGAGGGGGCAGCCCTGCGCGTGCTGGGGGCGCGAGACCCCACGCTCGATGTCACCTCAGCGTTGTCCGCAATGGGACAGCGGATCGCGTCAACCGCACACGATCTCAGTGGCTATATTTTCAAGGCCCGCTCGCCGAGCTGCGGTGTGGAGCGTGTCAAGATCTACGATCCGGACGGGAAGGCGTCCCGTATGGGGCGCGGCGTGTACGCCGATGCCCTCCTCGAAGCCTTGCCGCTCCTTCCCGCGGAAGAAGAAGGTCGACTGAAAGATGCCGCCCTACGGGAAAACTTCATCGAGCGCGTCGTTGCCTATCGCGACTGGCAGGATCTACTTGCAGCCGGAGCAACGGCAGAAGCCCTGGTGCAGTTTCACACCCGCCACAAGCTCCAGCTCATGGCGCACGGCAGTGCGCATCTGCGCATTCTGGGTCGCCTGATCGCCCAGCTCGCCGAAGCACCCCTTGCGCAGACGGTGGATCACTATGGCACCGGATTCATGCACACATTGCACTATCGCGCGACGCGCAAGCGCCATGCGAACGTCCTCTACCACGCCATGGGCTATCTCAAAAAGCAACTGGGCGCCCCGGACAAGGCCGAGCTCACCCACGCGATCGAGGCCTACCGCGTCGGCCACGTACCGCGCATCGTACCCATCACGCTGATGCGCCATCACCTGCGCCAACATCCCCATCCCTACCTGATCCAGCAAGTCTATTGGGATTGGGCGCCACCCGCGCTCGGGCTGTGGAACGAGACCTAAAAAAACGCCGGGAAACTCCCGGCGCAACATCAGGCAACAAGAGGCTGAGAGGGTTACATCAAAAGGCGTACTGCCAGCCCAGAACGGCTGACCAGTCCGTCTCCAATTGCGGGCCGTCCAGACGCTGGGCGACCGGCAAGAGGACTTCAATCCCCAACCGATGGCCCTGCAAGAGGCCTTCGGGGGCATAAAAATTGACACCGATACCGACATCGGCCCGCTCGCCGCCCTGGGCACGCGGATCGGCAGCCGGTGACATGGTGGGCGAAATCCGCTCGTCCTGGCCATCGATATTGCCCCAGGTGGCAAAGGCCAGGCGCAGGGAAGTGCTCACCGCAGGAGTCCAGCCATAGGCGATCCAGCCCGTGAGATCGGTGCGGTTTCCGAGGGTATAACCCTCATCGTTCTCGCCGGTGCGAAGGGTGGCGATGCCTTGCCCACCCCAGGACCAGCGCTCACCCTGACCGACATAGGTCAGGCCGGGCTTCAGATCGTAGGTCCCTGAGCCGAGCTGCATGGGATACTCCAGACGCATGGCTACTGGCGCGCCGTGCTCGCCATGGGGCATGTCGTCCTTCTCGGTGATGCTGCCGGTCGGAACACTGAGCCCCAGACTGGCGATGGCCTGGTGCGCGCTGGCCACCGGCGTGATGCGGAACATCGCGGAGAGCGACACATCTCCGATTCCGTCGGATTCCATATCGAAGGGCACAGGCGGATGATCGCCATGGCTGTGCAGCTCGGAACTCATGTCCATCGTGACATAGGGGATCATGGCCATCAGCGTCCAGCGATCGGTCGGGGCGTACATCACCTCGACCATGTGCATGGCCATGTCCATGTCTTTCGGGGCGTTGTGATAGCCGTAGCCACCCGCGGCCTCGCTGCTGTAGGTCTCCTGCTTGGAGACCGAATCCGACCCATCCAGCAGGCCTTCCTGATGCATGGGCATGTAGCGGTAGCCCACCATCCATTCGCCCGCCTTGTGAACGTGATCGCCCATGACGCCAATGGGTGCATGGGCGTCGGCGCGGGCGCCCTGCCAGTCGTCATGCGCCTGGGCAAGGCCGGCGCCGGCCATCAAACCGAGCAGGCACAAGGGGCGATTGAAAGATCGGGAAACAGGCGGCAAGTACTCGAACATGAAGAATCTCTCGCGTTGTGATTTTTCTGCGAACACCGGAAAGCGTCGCGGATCAGTCTATCGGCGAGCGTCGATCAGCGGAATGTGACAGATTGTCGCACCGTCCGGGTGGCCGGCGCAGCTCAGGAGCGGGGCTCGACGGCGGCTGCGGACTCGGCCGGAACGTACCCCCGCCGCTTGCGGGCGCGCACCTCATGGTTCCACTGATGGATCGCCTCGGGATAGTCTGCGCAGGGCATGGTCTTGAATTCGCCAGACCCGCGCTTGAGATCACCGGCGGTGCGGGTGACCACCCAGCCGAACAGGTCCCGCTGCAATCGCAGTTCCACATACCGGTCCCCACATACCAGCCGCGCGTATTGCCAGGGGGTGGCCGGCATCCGCTCAGTACATCCCGGTCTGCAATCGTGCCGCTTCGGACATGCGGCTCTGATCCCAGGGCGGATCAAAGGTGAGCTCCACGCTCACCCGTTTCACCGTCGGCACGGCAGCCACCTTGGCACGCACTTCATCAGCCAGAATGTCGCCCATGCCGCAGCCGGGCGCCGTCAGGGTCATGCGGATATGTACGGCACGCCCACCTTCCGGGAGCACCTCCACCATCCGGTCGTAGATCAATCCCAGATCGACGATGTTGATCGGAATCTCGGGGTCGAAACACGTCTTGAGCTGATCCTCGATGCAGGATTCCACGGCCGCATCATCGGCATCCTCCGGCAACTCCGGACCGGCTGGTACTTCGCGGCCCAGCGCATCGGCATCCTTGCCGGCGATTCGCACCAGATTGCCGCCGTAATACACGGTAAAGCTGCCACCCAGCGCCTGCGTGATGCGGACATCGGCGCCTTCCGGGAGCACCACCGTATCCCCCGCTGGAATCAGCACGCCCAGACAATCCCGGGACAGCGTAGCGTAGTCGGCTTGTTGCGAGTACATGGCGCCCTCACTCCGTCCGCACAGGGGTCAGGTCACCCTGCAATGCCGCATGCAACGTATGCCACGACAGCGTGGCGCACTTGACCCGAGCCGGATAGTCCTTGACGCCCGCCAGCGCCGCCAGCTTGCCCAGACGGCCCGCATCGGCCGCTGTCTTGCCGGTCAGCAACTCATGCATATCCGCGAACAACGCTTCCGCTTCCGCTACGGTCTTGCCCTTGACCGCCTCGGTCATGAGGCTGGCCGATGCCGTCGAAATGGCGCAACCACTGCCGACGAAACTGACATCCGTAATGCGCCCATCGTCGATGCGGGCATATACGGACAACTTATCGCCGCACAACGGGTTGTATCCCTCGGCGATCCGAACCGCGCCTTCGAGCGGGTGAAAATTGCGCGGATTGCGATTGTGATCGACGATGACGTCCTGATACAGCTCGCGCAAATCCATCAACGTCGCCCCCCGAACAGTTCCGTCGCGCCACGCAATGCCTTTACCAGGGCATCGACGTCGGCACGGGTGTTGTAACAGGCAAAAGAAGCACGTGCCGTTGCCGGCACGCCGTAGAACTCCATGACCGGCATCGCGCAGTGGTGCCCTGCCCGAATCGCCACTCCGGCATGATCGAGAATGGTCCCCAGATCATGGGGATGAACGCCGTCCAGCACGAACGACACTACACCGGCACGTACCGGCGCGGTACCGATGAAGCGCAAGCCGTCGATCTCGGCCAGTTGAGCCACGGCATAGCTCAGCAGGTCGGCCTCATGCACCGCAATGCGTTCAAGCCCGAGTGCGGCCACATAATCCATCGCTGCGCCCATCCCCACGGCTTCGGCGATCGCAGGCGTGCCCGCCTCGAACTTGTAGGGCAGGTCGTTCCACGTGCTGCCGGCGAAGCGCACGGTGCGGATCATGTCGCCTCCGCCCTGCCAGGGGGGCATCGATTCGAGCAACTCGCGGCGGCCGTAGAGCACGCCGATCCCGGTTGGGCCATAGAGCTTGTGCGCAGAAAAAGCGTAGAAATCGCAATCCAGGGCCTGCACATCGACGAGCTGATGAGGAACGCCCTGGGCGCCGTCGATCAGCACCACCGCACCGGCGGTCCGCGCCCGCGCCGTCATCTCCGCAACCGGATTGACCGTGCCCAGTGCGTTGGATACGTGCGCCACGGCGAAAATGCGGGTTTTCGGCCCCAGCAGCTGCTCAAACGCCGCCAAATCCACCGCTCCATCCGCAGTGATGGGGACCACTTTGAGGGTCGCGCCCGTTTGCTCGCACACCATTTGCCAAGGCACGGTATTGGAATGGTGTTCCAAATGCGTGATCAGGATCTCGTCGCCCGGCCCCAGACGCGGACGGGCATAGCTCTGGGCAACGAGGTTGATGCCTTCGGTCGTCCCCCGCACGAAGATGATCTCTTCGCGCTCCCGCGCATTGAGAAATCCCCGGGTCCGGTCACGCGCGCCCTCATACAAGGCCGTGGCGCGCTCGGATAGCGTATGCACCCCCCGATGGACGTTGGCATTGGCCTCGCGATAGTAGCGATCCATGGCCTCGAGTACCGCGCGCGGCTTCTGCGCCGTCGCCGCATTGTCCAGATACACCAGCCGCTGACCATGGATGAGCTGGTCAAGAATGGGAAAATCCGTCCGCACCCCTGCCACATCATAGGCATCGGGCAGACTCGCTGATTGAAATGCTGTCATGACAGACCTCTCTCAGGCCGTTGCATCCGGCAAGACGCTCGACTCGGTCCGACCGAATACCCAATCCAGAATCGATGGAACCGGCATACCGGGAAGCGCCGCGCGGGCGAAGGATTCGATGAGCAGGGCACGGGCCGCCTCGCGATCCAGACCACGACTCTGAAGATAAAACAGGGCGGTTTCATCCAGCTGACCAACGCTGGCCCCATGACTGCACTGCACGTCGTCCGCCAGGATCTCCAGCGCCGGTCGCGTCACCACCTCCGCACGCCGGGACAGCAGCAAGGTGGCATTGGACTGGCGCCCGGTGATGCCCTGGGCCCCGCTGGCCACTTCGACGCCTCCGCCGAACACCGCGCGCGACCGATCCTGCAGCACCGCGCGGGTTTGCTGCGTGCTATGGGTATGCGGCGCGTCGTGCCGGATAGCGATCTGGTTGTCCACCTGCAAGGGGCCGCGCCCCTGCACCAGCCCGTGCAACGTTGCCGTGGCGCCGGGTTCGGCAAGCGTCACCTCCAGCTCCCGGCGAACCCAGCCCCTCCCCGCATCGATCAGCCACACCCTCAACCCACTGTCGCGGGCACCTTGGGCGGCAATCTGGCCGACGCCATACGTGCCGCTGCCCGACTGATCGATCACAATCAGGTTGAGCTGGGCGCCGGCATCGAGCCGGATCTCGGCCCCGCTGTTCAAAAAAGCGCCGGCTTGCGGTGTGCCCGCATGATGCAGCACGACCGTTGCCGAGGCCTGCTCACCCAGGCGAATAGACACGCGCGGATGTGCCGTGAAGGCAGGATGATCGGCCGCCGACCACCACAGCAAGTGCACCGGATCAGCCAGCGCGACCCCCGCGTCGAGCGCGAGTGATGCGCCATGACGAAAGCCCAGCGCATTGAGCGCCGCAAAGCCATCGCGCTCCGGCGGAAGCTGCCCACCGATGTCGCCTCCGCCGGTTTCGAGCTGTTCCAGCTGCACGCCGGCCGGCACCGTACCCACATCCAAGGCAGGCGCAGGGCAGCCGCCGATCCACACGCGACGGATGGCGCCTGACAGTTGTGGAAGCGTCGACGACTCGGGCACGGCTGGCGCCGCGTCTGCGAGCGGAAAGCGACACGCTAACAGGCGCTCCGGATCACTGTAGCGCCATCGCTCGGTGCTGGTGCCCGGTAACCCCGCCGCCGCCAGATGCACCGCACCGCGCTCGGCCAGCTCAGGGATCGGCGAGGCACCCGCGGCATACTGGTCGAGATAGGCTCGCACCGCGTCCCCGGCTGCCTCGCTCATCCAACCGCTCCCGCCAGCACGGACGCATACCCTTCGGCCTCCAGTTCCTGCGCCAACTCCTTACCCCCCGAACGGATGACGCGCCCGCCGGCCAGGACATGCACGAAATCCGGCGTGACATAGTCCAGAAGACGCTGGTAGTGCGTGACCAGAATCATGGCCCGATCGGGCGAGCGCATGGCTTCGATCCCCTGCGACACCACCTTCAGCGCGTCGATGTCGAGCCCCGAGTCGATTTCGTCCAAGATCGCCAGACGCGGCTCCAGAATCAGCATCTGCAGAATTTCGTTGCGCTTTTTCTCGCCGCCGGAGAACCCTTCGTTGACCGAACGACTGAGAAATTCCTCGGGAATGCCCATGAATGCCATCCGCTCACGCACCAGCGACAGAAACTCGAAGGCATCGAGCTCGGGTTCGCCACGGTGCCGACGCTGAGCATTCAGACTGGCCTTGAGCAGATAGACATTGTTCACCCCGGGGATTTCCACGGGATACTGGAAACCCAGAAAGACGCCTTCGCGGGCGCGCTCCTCGGGGGCCATGGCGAGGAGATCCTGGCCACGGTAGCGGACCGTCCCACCGGTGTGAACATAGCCCTCACGGCCAGCAAGCATCGCGGCCAGCGTGCTCTTGCCCGAGCCGTTCGGACCCATGATGGCGTGGACTTCGCCCGCGTTGACCTTGAGGCTTAAGCCCTTGAGGATGGGGCGATCCTCCACGCTGACCTGCAAATCGTCGATCTGTAGCATGAATCTTCGGTTCCCGAGGCGCCAAGGCGCCTATCTGGTTGAGAAAAAAAGCGCTTCAGCCCACGGCGCCTTCGAGCGAAACGGAGAGCAGCTTCTGGGCTTCGACGGCGAACTCCATGGGTAGCACCTGGAACACTTCCTTGCAGAAGCCGTTGACAATCATGTTCACGGCATCCTCGGCGCTAATGCCGCGCTGACGACAATAAAACAGCTGATCTTCACCGATACGCGAGGTGGTCGCCTCATGCGCCACCTGCGCAGTGGGATTCTTGACTTCGATATAGGGAACCGTATGGGCGCCGCAGCGATCCCCCATCAGCAATGAATCACACTGGGTGTGGTTGCGCGCGCCCTCCGCGCTCGGCAACACCTTCACCAGACCGCGATAGGTCTGCTGGCCGTGCAGCGCCGAAATCCCCTTGGACACGATAGTGCTGCGCGTGTTCGGGCCGATGTGGATCATCTTGGTGCCGGTATCGGCCTGCTGGTGATTGTTCGTGGTCGCGACCGAGTAGAACTCGCCGACCGAATCCGCGCCGCGCAGGATGCAGCTGGGATATTTCCAGGTGATGGCCGAACCCGTTTCCACCTGGGTCCAGGTGATTTTCGAGCGATCGCCCCGGCAGTCCCCTCGCTTGGTCACGAAATTGTAGATTCCGCCGCGCCCCTGCTCATCGCCCGGATACCAATTCTGCACGGTGGAGTACTTGATGGTCGCATCGTCCAGCGCCACCAGCTCCACCACCGCCGCATGCAACTGGTTCTCATCGCGCATGGGCGCCGTGCAGCCCTCCAGGTAACTGACGTGAGCACCGGCATCGGCAATGATCAGAGTCCGTTCGAACTGGCCGGTATTGGCGGCGTTGATGCGGAAATAGGTGGACAACTCCATCGGGCAGCGCACGCCTGGCGGAATATAGACGAATGACCCGTCAGTAAACACCGCCGCGTTCAGCGCCGCATAGAAGTTGTCGGTATGCGGCACCACCGTGCCGAGATAGCGCTGCACCAGATCGGGATGTTCGCGCACCGCCTCGGAGAACGAGCAGAAGATGACCCCGGCCTCGCCCAGCTTCTCCTTGAAGGTGGTCGCCACTGATACGCTGTCGAACACCGCATCTACAGCCACGCCGGCCAGGCGCGCACGCTCGTGCAGCGGAATCCCGAGTTTCTCGTAGGTCTCCAGCAGCTTGGGGTCCACTTCGTCCAGGCTCTTGGGCGCATCGGCGCGGGATTTCGGCGCCGAATAATAGGAAATGGCCTGATAGTCGATGGGCGGATACGCAACTTTCGCCCACCGTGGCTCACGCAGGGTCAGCCAGTGCCGGTAGGCCGCGAGCCGCCATTCAAGCAGAAACGCCGGCTCCTCCTTTTTCGCGGAGATGAGCCTGATCACCGCCTCGCTGAGACCCGGCGCAACCGTATCCGATTCGATGTCGGTGACAAAACCCGCTACATAATCGCGCGTGAGCAGGCGTTCCAGATCATCCTTGCTCGATGCCATGTCGGGAACTCCTTCAGGTAAAAACGGGGGTCATGGTGAGGACGCCACCACCGGCAGGCCCTGCGTCTGATGCCATTGCACAGTTTGCATGGGGCTCGCCATCTGGGCCAGGCTGACACCGCGCAACGCAGACCGCACGGCTTGGCTGATGAGATCCCAATGCCCGGACAGGCTGCAGTCACCCTCCTGCGGGCAGCTCTGAGGGACCCGACTGCATTCGGTCAGGCCCAGCGGCCCCTCAAGTGCAGCAATGACATCCAGTACGCTGATTTGTCGTGGATCGCGCGCCAGATGATACCCGCCGCAGACCCCACGCACCGAAACCAGCAAACCCGCGCGCGTCAGCGACTTGAGTAGCTTGCTGACGGTCGGCAGGGCAATGCGGCACGCCGCGGCAATCTCCGGCCCGGTCTGGATGATCGCCGGACGACGAGCCAGATGCGTCATGACCACAACACCATAATCGGTCATTTTGCCGATCCGGAGCATGGATCCTCCGGTGGAATGGGGACTAAATTGGTCCTTATTATGCCACAACCCAATCACCACTGCTATGCGGCATCAGGTCGCATCACCGCCTCCGCGTCACTCGCTGCGTTATGCTAGCGTGTGCTGCTCAGGAAGAGCCTCAATCCTGCCGAGGAAACGGCGCTCGCCATCCCCTGAACATCCCAACGGAGCGCGGAGATACGCATGTCCTTCGATCCCGTCATCCTGGCCCGGCTGCAGTTTGCCCTGACCATCGGCTTCCACATCCTCTTCCCCACCCTCACCATTGGACTGGCCCTGTTCCTGGCCATCGTCGAGGGCATGTGGCTGCGCACCGGACGCGCGGCCTATCTGGCGCTTTATCGCTTTTGGGTGAAGATCTTTGCGCTTTCCTTCGGCATGGGGGTGGTGTCGGGCGTGGTGCTGTCCTATCAGTTCGGAACCAATTTCGCCCGCTTCTCGGAAGTCACGGGAAACATCCTTGGTCCGTTGCTGGGTTACGAGGTGTTGACCGCATTCTTTCTGGAAGCGAGCTTCCTCGGCGTCATGCTGTTCGGCATGAATCGCGTACCGCCACGGCTGCACTTCCTGGCGACCTGCATCGTGGCACTGGGCACCATGATCTCGGCGTTCTGGATTCTCGCGGCCAGTTCCTGGATGCACACCCCGGCGGGCTATCGCCTGGTGGACGGCATCTTTCATGTCGAAAGCTGGCCGGCGGTGATTTTCAATCCATCCTTCTTCTATCGCTTTCCCCACATGCTGCTGGCCTCCTTCCTGACCACGGCGCTCGTCGTGGCCGGGGTATCGGCCCGGCATCTGCAAGACATTCGCACCGCCACCGTGGCCCGACCGGCGTTTTCGGTGGCCACCCTGGCCCTGGCGATCCTGGCCCCGTTGCAGATCGTCATGGGCGACCTGCACGGTCTTCAGGTGCAACGGGATCAACCCATGAAGGTGGCCGCCATGGAGGGCCTGTGGGAAACCACCGCCGGCGCGCCGTTGCTGCTGTTTGCCTGGCCGGACATGGCCGCCGAACGCAATCACTTCGAAATCGCGATTCCGAAGCTGGCCAGCGTGATTCTCCAGCATGATCCGGATGGGACCGTGCTGGGTCTCAAGGAGGTTGAGCCGACCGATCGACCTCTGGTGCCGATTGTTTTCTTCAGTTTCCGCATCATGGTTGGACTGGGCTTCTGGTTCCTCCTGCTCGGCGCGCTCGGACTGCTGCTGCGCTGGCGCGGCACGCTGTACAGCAGCCGGAGCTACGCACTGCTCTGCATGGTCAGCGCCCCGCTCGGCTTCATTGCCACGCTGGCCGGCTGGATCGTGACCGAAACCGGCCGTCAGCCGTGGATCGTCGAAGGATTGATGCGCACATCGGAGTCCATCTCGGACGTCCCGGCACGCGCCATCCTGACCACGCTGTCCCTGTTCTTCGCGGTTTATGGAACCCTGCTTCTGGCCTATCTCTACTACCTGTCGAAACTCATCCGACAAGGCCCGCAGGCACCCGACGCCGCGCCCGTATACGCCGAGCCGCCCCGCACGGCCTGGATGTGAGTGAAGGAGTGCTGTCGATGGATGCAACGGTGTGGATTCCGCTGGTCTGGGCCGGGGTCCTGTGTCTGGGACTGATGCTCTATGTGATCCTGGACGGCTTCGACCTGGGCATCGGCATCCTGTTTCCGTGGGGGCGAACCGACCAGGAACGGGATCTGATGATGAACAGCATCGCGCCACACTGGGACGGCAACGAGACCTGGTTGGTGCTCGCGGGTGGCGGCCTCTTCGCGGCCTTTCCCAAGGCCTACGGCTTGCTCATGACGGCCCTGTACATCCCCATCCTGTTCATGCTGTTCGCGCTGGTCTTCCGCGGCGTCGCCTTCGAGTTCCGATTCAAGGCCGAACGCAGCCGGGGGGTCTGGGATGTGGCCTTCAACCTGGGATCGGTGCTGGCCGCGTTCTTCCAGGGTGCGGTGCTCGGAGCCTTCATCCAAGGCATCGAGGTGACCGGCGACCGGTTTACCGGCAATGTCATGGACTGGCTCACCCCCTTCAGCCTGATGACCGGCTTTGCGCTGGTATGCGGCTATGCCCTGCTCGGGGCCTGCTGGCTGGCGTTGAAGACCGAAGGCGATCTGCAGCGCTGGGCGTTCGAAGCCGGACAGGTTCTGATGTTCGTGGTGCTGGCCTGGATCGCCATGGTCAGTATCGCCACGCCCCTCATGTCGGCTGAAGTCGCCCGGCGCTGGTTCAGTCTGCCCAACCTGTTCTGGCTGTTGCCCATTCCGCTACTGACGGCAACGGTGGGCTGGATGTTATGGCGGGCCTTGCGCCGCCACGCCACCCGCGCGCCGTTCGTCCTCACCATCATCCTGTTCGGGCTGGGTGCATTCGGTCTGGCCGTGAGCCTGTGGCCGTATACCGTGCCACGCGCATTCACGCTCTGGGAAACCGCCGCGCCGCCGGCTTCACAGGGCTTTCTGCTCATCGGCGCGGTCGCCCTGCTGCCGTTGATCCTGGGCTACACCGCCTACAACTACTGGGTGTTTCGCGGCAAGGTCCGCCCCGGCGCCGGCTATCACTGATTGCCCGCTCTCGTGGCGAGCCTTACATCAGGCGGGAGATGGGGCGTGTGCATCGACCAGATCGGCGCCCTGCTCGAGCAGAACGCACAGGGTCCGGGCGAGCCATCCAAGCCGCAGTTCGACGTCGGCGGTATCCATGCGGATGACCGGTGTGCTCGACGTCCCGCCGAAGTCGAGCGACTGGGCGGGCGGTGTGGGGGCGCCCATGTTGACTGGAATGATGCGCGGCAGATTGCCGCGATGGGTCATGCGGTTGCGGAATTCAACCCAGAAGGACCACTCAGCCGCAGCAACCAAGTCTCGCAAGGCGCGTTCGAGCCTGCTGGCCGCGGCATGGGGCTGCAGCCAGTCTGCAAGCCGTGACGGATTGCACGCACGCTGGCGCTGCGCATCGAACGGCAGCGACAGGATGTTCGGATGACTGGCCAGCGCGGCCAGCGAATAGGTCATGGCCTCGATGCACGAAACACCGCTGGTGAACATACCGAACAGGGCGCGCTCGCAGCGGAAATTCGCCTCGTAGGACGATTGCGTTTCCGATACCACAAACCAGTTTTGATAGGCCCGCCAATCCTCGTCACAGGCGCGAAAACGCCAGGCGATCAGGTTGGACGCGCCCCCGAACTCCTTCTGAGCATCGGAGCCATACGGCGTTTCCAGCACACGTCGCGCCGCTTCCCGGTACCGCGTGAATGCCTCGCACGGGAATGCGTCCGGCATGTCGAGGCCGTTTCCTGCGCAGTGCATGACCTTCGCGTCTCCCCGATCGAAGCGGCTGAACCGGCGGATCAACGCCGTCCCAGCAACTTCAATCGGCGTCGGTCAAGACAGCTTGAGCGCTGATGGGGCGTCGCCCCAGCCCCTGGCGAACCACTCAGTCCGCTGTCAAACGCCGGCGGCGGGTTTCGAACAGCACGACGCCGGCGGCAACCGACACGTTCAGGCTCTCGGCCGCGGCATCCAGCGGGATGGTGACGCGCAGGTCGCAGGCTTCCTGCGTCAGACGCCGCAAGCCGCTGCCTTCGGCGCCGAGCACCCACACCAGCGGACCGGACAGATCAGCCTGATACAGGCTTTCCTCGGCATGGGCATCGGCGCCGAGGATGCGGAAACCGGCGTCCCCGAGCATGCGCAAGGTCCGCGCCAGATTCGTGACCTGGAATAGCGGCACATGCTCGGCCGCGCCGACGGCGACCTTGCGCACCACCGGCGTCAGCCCGACGGCCCGATCGGCCGGGACGATTACCCCTTGAACACCCGCCGCCCAGGCCGTGCGCAGACAGGCGCCGAGATTGTGCGGGTCCTGAACGCCGTCCAGCGCCAACAGCAACGGCGCTTCACCCCATGCCGACAGGCGTTCCTGCAGATCCGCTTCCCCCAGGCGGGCGGGCGGGATGGCCCAGGCCACCAGCCCTTGGTGACGCAGGCCAGGCAGGCGCGCGTCCAGCGTCCGCCGCGGCATCACCTCGACCGTGATCCCACGGCTCGCCGCCTGTGCCAGGACCGTCGCCACCCGATCCTCCCGGCGGCTGTCCTGGACCCAGATCGCGCGCACCCGATCGGCCTCGGTTTCAATCAGTGCGAGGACGGCATGCAGCCCAAACACACCCTGCGTACCCGCGGGCGTCCGCTCGGCAGCCCTTTCTTGGGACGAGTCAGCCCTTCTTTTCCTTGCCTTTGACCTTGCGTCGCTTGCGGGGCCGGCGACGTTTCCCTTTTTCGCCGTTTTCGCTGGACTCGGATGCCGTTCGTGCGGAGACTCTGCGCTTTTGGGCTCGGGCCTCGGTGCCATCGCCGGCTTCTTGGCCCTTTTCCGGAGGGGCGAGTTCAAAGTCGATTTTGCGTTCATCGAGATTCACTTGGATCAGGCGCACCCGGATCCGATCGCCGAGCCGGTAGATGTGCCCGCTACGCTCGCCGCGCAGGCGATGATGGATCGGATCGTGTTGATAGTAGTCGTTCGACAGCGAGGTCACATGAACCAGACCCTCGACGAAAACCTCATCGAGCAGCACGAACAGCCCGAACCCGGTGACCGCGTTGATGCGGCCTTCGAAGACTTCGCCGACACGCTCAAGCATGAATTCACACTTGAGCCAGTCCGCAACATCCCGGGTCGCCTCATCGGCGCGCCGTTCGGTCAGAGAGCATTGTTCGGCGATTCGTTCGAGTTCTGTCGTGGTCAAGGGATAGTTGTCCACCGTCCCGCCCTGCAGGACGTGCCGAATACCGCGATGGACGATCAGGTCCGGATAGCGCCGGATCGGTGAGGTGAAATGGGTATAGGCCGCCAGCGACAGACCGAAGTGTCCATCGTTGGATACGGTGTATTCGGCGCGGCTGAGCGAACGCAGGAGAACCGGCTCGATCAGGTGGCGATCCTCGCGCGTTTCCAGCGCCGAAAGGACCTTGGAGTAATCCTGCGGAGTGGGTTTATCGCCACCTCCCAGCGACAAGCCGAATCCACCGAGGAAGGCGCGTAGCTCTTCGAGCCGCTCCGTCGAAGGCGGTGCGTGCACCCGGTACAGCGCGGGGATCCGGTGCTCGCTAAGGAAACGCGCCGCCGCCACGTTGGCGGCAATCATGCACTCCTCGATCATGCGATGGGCATCATGGCGCAGGAACGGAACGATGCGCGAGATCTTGCGATCCGGACCGAATTCGACCACCGTTTCCGCGCTGCCGAAATCGAGCGCGCCGCGTCGCTCGCGGGCTTGCCGCAACAGCTGGTAGAGGCTATTCAGGTCATCCAGATGGTCAGTGAGTGCCTTGAACCGCTCACGCGTCTGCGCATCGCGTTCGATGGCGGCCTGGGCGAACTCGTCGTAGGTCAAACGCCGTGCCGAACGCATGACGCCTTCAAAGAAACGAAACCGATTGATTTCGCCTGCCGAGTCGATTTCCAGCGCACAAACCATGCAGAGCCGGTCCACCCGCGGATTGATGGAGCACAACCCGTTGGAGAGCACTTCGGGCAACATGGGCACGACCTGTTGGGGGAAATACACCGAGTTCCCCCGTTCGGCCGCCTCGGTGTCCAGCGGGTCGCCGGGACGCACGTAGTGCCCGACATCGGCAATGGCCACCAGCAGGCGCCACCCGCCGTCCTGGCCCGGCTCGCAAAATACCGCATCGTCGAAGTCGCGCGCATCCGGCCCATCGACCGTAACCAGTGGGATACCGCGAAGATCCACCCGTCCAGCCTTGTCGGCTGGATTCACCCGCGTCCCGAACCGCGTGCATTCCGCTTCCACCGCATCCGGCCAGCGCGCGGGAATGCCGTAGCTGCGGATGGCGATTTCGATTTCCATGCCGGGCGCCATGTGTTCACCCAGCACTTCGCGAATTCGGCCCAGCGGCGGGCCACGTTTGCTCGGCGGCTCGACGATATCGGCGACGACGATCTGACCATCACTGACTTCGCCCTGCCATTCGGGTGGAATGACCACCTGATGTGTCAACCGGGGATTTTCCGGCAGGACGATGCCGACACCCTGCTCCCGGTAAAATCGCCCGACCACCTGCTGGGTGTGGCGCTCAAGAACCTCGACCACGACGCCTTCGCGGCGGCCTCGCCGATCCTCACCGCGGATGCGCACCAAGACGCGATCGCCATGAAACAACTCGCGCATTTGCCGAGCCGGGAGGAAGATGTCGTCGCCCCCATCCTCGGGAACCAGGAACCCGAAGCCGTCGCGATGAGCGATGACACGACCGCGCACCAAGTGCATGCGTTCGACCAGGCCATAGGCACCTTTGCGATTGATCGCCAGCTCGCCGTCGCGAACCATGGCCATCAGCCGCCGCTCGACACCTTCCAGGGCCTCAGCGCCGGAGATCCCCCCGCGTTCGATGAGTGCTTCGCGACTCAGCGGCTCTCCGGCCTCGCTCAGGAGCATACGAAGGTATTCCCGGCTGGGCGCGGGCTCGGGATACTTCAGACGTTCCTGCTCGTAGTGGGGATCACGGGATTGCCAGTCAGCTTCAGCCATTCAAGATGTCCATCAGAAAAATTCTTATCCAAGGTTGGGCATTGTGCCCGTTGACAACCGCTTTGGGGAGTCTTAAAGTTCGCAGCCCACGGGATGGTGTTGTACGCGCCGGACCGCAGGGCCGAGATGGCGGAATTGGTAGACGCGCTAGTTTCAGGTACTAGTGGGGGAAACCCCGTGGAGGTTCAAGTCCTCTTCTCGGCACCACCTGAATTTCAAGGAGAAAGGCTTTCCATAATGGAAAGCCTTTTTTCGTGGGCGAGGTCACGACGACCCTCGCTCGCTCAATCCAGCGGATTACGCAACACAATGGTGTGATTCCGGTCCGGGCCGGTGGAAATCATGTCCACGGGCACGCCAACGATTTCTTCAATGCGGCGCAGATAATCACGCGCGGCCCCTGGCAGTTCATCCAAACTGCGCAAACCCAAGGTGCTGGCGCGCCAGCCGGGCATTTCTTCGTAGATCGGCTGGCAGTCGGCAACCGCCTCTGCGCCGATCGGCAGAGAATCCATCGGCTCGCCGTCCACCCGATAACCAACCGCGATGCGGATGGCGTCGAGCTCATCCAAGACATCCAACTTAGTGATGCACAATGCAGTAAGGCTGTTCATCACCACACTCCGGCGTAAAGCGGGTGCGTCGAACCAGCCGCAGCGACGCGGACGTCCTGTGGTGGAGCCGAACTCATGCCCGCGCTGCGCCAAATGGCTGCCGTTCTCATCCAACAGTTCAGTCGGGAAGGGGCCAGCCCCGACACGCGTGGTATAGGCCTTGACGATCCCCAGAATGTCGTCAAAAGATGCAGGGCCGACGCCCGAACCCGTGGCGGCGCCCCCAGCCGTAGTGTTGGACGAGGTCACGTAGGGATACGTCCCCATGTCCACGTCCAGCAACGCGCCTTGAGCGCCCTCGAACAGCACGTTCTGCCCGTCCTGGTGCAACCGGCTGATCTGTGCCGATACGTCGATCACCATCGGCTTCAGGGTTTCCGCCACGATGAGCAGCGATTCCAGGATCTCCTGGAAATCGACCACATCCGTCTTGTAGTAATGGCGCAGCACGAAGTTGTGGTAGTCGAGCAGCTCACCAAGCTTGGCGGCCAGCCGTTCCCGGTGAAACAGATCGCCCACCCGCACCCCACGTCGGGCAACCTTGTCTTCATAGGCCGGACCGATGCCGCGGCCGGTGGTACCGATGGCAAACGCGCCGCGGGCCTGTTCTCGCGCGCGGTCCAAGGCGACATGGGACGGCAAGACCAGCGGGCACGCGGGGCTGATGCGCAAACGTGCAGGCGCATCGACGTTTTGTTCGGCCAGCGTCTGAATCTCTTCCAACAGCGCCGGCGGGGATACCACAACGCCGTTGCCGATGAGGCACTGCACACCGTCATGCAGGATGCCGGACGGGATAAGATGCAGGACCGTCTTCTTACCGTCGATGACCAGGGTATGGCCGGCGTTGTGCCCGCCTTGGAAGCGCACCACTGCGGCGCAGCGCTCCGTCAGGAGATCAACGATCTTGCCCTTGCCTTCGTCACCCCACTGGGCGCCGATCACGATGACGTTCTTACCCATGATGTCCTTCTATGCAGTCCCCGCCCCATCGCGGTGGATGGTTCACGAATTCCACGCTTCCACACGCCATTGCCCGTCGCGCAGCACGAGATGGCGATCGATCTGCAGCCCGCATGGCTGCGTCGTATGATCTTCTCCCAATGCGCGCACAACTCGCTCGCCCTGATGACGCAAGGCCGCAACCGCCGTTTCCAATGCGCTGTCCCGGCCGGCCGCCGGGGCCCATATCGCCGCCGTTGAGCGCTCGGCATGCGTCCGGCCGACATCGTACAAGACGTGCACGTCGGCGCTGAAGCCGGTCGCCGGGCGGGCACGACCAAAGACCTCGCCCACATGGTCGTAACGACCGCCTCGCGCCAAATCCTGGCCGCGACCCGCCTGGAACGCCGCAAACACCATACCGGTGTGGTAGTCGTAACCGCGCAGCTCAGCCAGATCCAGGTGAACGGTGACCTCGGGATAACGCGTCGCGATACACGCGGCGAGGTGCCCCAGCTCCTTCAATGCCCGCTCCACGCCCTCACCGGCGCCCGCCAGCGTTGCACGCGCTCGTGGCAAGATGTCCTGTGGCCCATTGAGATCGGGCAACGCCCACAGCCAGCCCGCCAGGTCCCGCGACATGGAATGCGCGTCCAGAAACTCGCGCAGCTCCGGCATGGTCTTGCGCTGAATCAGATCGAACAGACGGCGTTCGTCCTGCCCGTCCAGTCCCGCATCGTGCACCAGCGCGCGATAAATGCCAACGTGACCCAAATCCAGATGCAGATCGGTGATACCGGCGCACCCCAAGGTCTCGATCATAAGTGACATGATCTCGAGATCACTGTGGGTGCTCGCGTCGCCGAACAACTCGGCCCCGACCTGCAGCGGACAACGCGAACCGCTGAGGCCATCGGCGCGCGTATGCAGGACTGGCCCGAGATAGCACAGTCGGCGAGGACCTTCTCCCCGCAAGACCTGAGCATCGATCCGGGCAGCCTGCGAGGTCATGTCCGCACGCACGCCCATCAGGCGGCCCGTCGATTGATCGGTCAACTTGAAGGTTTCCAGATCGAGATGGCGGCCGGTGCCCGTCAACAGCGATTCGAGATACTCGATCAACGGTGGATCGATGGCGTCATAACCCCACGACCACAACAGGTCCATGATCGCACGCCCCAGCAAGTCGATTGCTCGGGCATGGGGCGGCAGAACCTGCACCACCGCCTCGGGCAGGAGCCAGCGATTTTCGATGCTCATCGAGTCAATGCTCCTGATCTCACTGCTCGGCGCGCACGATCAGCCAGCCGACCACCAGACTGACCAGACCGAGAATCCGCGCCATGGCCGGCGGCAAATTGCTGAGCTGTGCCAATCCGCGCTGCCACAAACGCGGCGCCGCGACGGGCAGCACCCCCTCCAGCACCAGCACCAGACCGAGCGCCGTAATCAACTCCTGCGCCATGTCGATTCAGCGCCCGGCAGGTGAAGCCGGTGCCTTGGACAACGATCTGAAATAATCGAAGAACCCTTCCTCGGTGGAGAGCACCATCGTCGTATCGCCCTCCGCAAAAGCCTGACGGTAGGCCTGCAGGCTGCGGTAGAATGCGTAAAATTCGGGGGCGGTGCGGTGCGCCTCAGCAAACACCTCTGCGGCGAGCCGGTCGCCTTCACCACGCAAACGTTCGGCGTCGCGATAGGCTTCGGCCAGCATCACTTCACGCTGACGATCTGCTTCGGCCCGAACAGCCTCGGCCGCTTCGCCGCCTTCCGCGCGCAGCTCGCGCGCCGTTCGCGCGCGTTCGGCCTCCATTCGGGCGAAGACGGAACTGCTCACCTCATTGGGCAAATCCATACGCTTGATCCGCACTTCCTTGACTTCAATCCCCAGTTCGCTGCTCTGGCGTGTCGCCAACGTGGTCATGGTTTCCACCAGATTGGCCCGATCCCCGGAGACCGCCTCTTGCACCGTGCGCCGACCGAATTCGCTGCGCAGACCATCCTTGACGATCTGCTCCAGCCGCTGCGCAGCAACGAACTCATTGCCGCCGGTCGCGCGGTAATAGCGCGCGACATCGTCGATCCGCCACTTGACGTAGAAATCCACGATCAGGTTTTTCTTTTCTTGCGTCAGAAACCGCTCCGGCGGAATATCGAGGGTCTGCAGACGGCCATCAAAAATACGGGCGCTGTCGATCAGCGGCACCTTGAGATGCAGCCCCGGCGAGACATTGGTTTCGACCATTTCGCCCAAACGCAGCAGGATGGCCCGATCACGGATATCCACGATGTAAAAGGCGCTTGATCCCATCAACAAGGCCAGCAGCACGATCGCGCCAGCCGTCATGCCCAGTCCTCTCATCGCACCACCCCACGACTGCTGCGCTCATATCTCGACGGCGTTTCTCGCGGCGTTCCTCGCGCCGGATCTGCGGGCGCTGTTCCCGCTGAGGACGGCGCCGCAAGCTCAGGAGCTTGTTTCAGCCACTTGTCCAAGGGCAGGTACATCACATTGCTGCCGCCGTTGTTGTTCACCATGATCTTCGGATTGAGCCGCAGCACCTCTTCCATGGTCTCGAGGTACAAACGCTCACGCATTACATTCGGCGCCTTCCGGTATTCGCTTGCCAATGCGAGGAAGCGATCGCTTTCCCCCTGCGCTTCAGCCACCCTCCGCTCGCGATAGGCCTGCGCCTCCTCCATCTGCCGGGCCACGGCACCGCGCGCCTCGGGCACGATCGCGTTGGCATAGGCATAGGCTTCATTGATGATGCGCTGCTTGTCTTCACGCGCCTTGATGGCATCCTCAAACGCCGACTGCACCTGCTCGGGCGGTTGCGCATCCTGAAGATTGACCGAGGTCACGACCAGACCCGCACCATAGCTGTCCAGCGTCGTCTGCAACAGACTCTGCGTCCGCGACGCGACTTCGCTGCGTCCCTCGCCGAGCACGAAATCCATCGTGCTGGTGCCCACCACTTCACGCACCGCGCTGACCGTGGCATCCCGCAGCGTACCCTCGGGCTCTCGGACATTGAACAGAAAATCGCGAGCATTCCCCACCCGGTACTGCACGGCGACTTCCACATTGACGATATTCTCGTCTCGCGTGAGCATCAGGCCTTTGTGTGTGCTGGTCCGAATGCTGTCGACATTGACTTTCTGCACACGCTCGATGGGATAGGGCAAATGCCACCGCGGACCCTCGGTGGTGATGCGCTCGAACTCGCCGAACCGCAACACGACCCCGCGTTCGGCCGGGTCGATGATATACAGCCCGGACAGGAGCCACAGCACGGCGACGCCTGCGAGTAACAGACCGAGCCCGGCGGCGCTGCCGCCACCTCCGCCGGAACCCCAACTCGGCAGGCGCTGGCGCAGTTTCTTGAGGAGCTCATCCAAATCGGGCGGACCACCCGAGTTGCGATTCTGTCCGCCCCAGGGGTCGCGTCCACCTGGTTCATTCCACGCCATGAAAACCCTCTCCCACCGTAGGTTTAGAAGCTGCTTGCCCGCCGCGAGCCAGCCCGGGGCATTCTAGGGATGACCCGCCGCAGGGGCAACCAGGCCCATGTCGTCCACGGGCTTTTGCACCAGCTCCGCCAGACGAGCAGGAGGGGCATCCACTTCCAGCAGCCATCCCGATTCATCGACGCGCTCATCACATACGGCGCCCGCCGCATACAGACGCGCCCGCGTTCCGCCTTCGGCATGATCCAGCCGAAGCCAGTGGCGGTGACTCACGCCCTGGAAGTGCCGGCGAATTGCGGTCCGCAACCCATCCAGCCCCGCGCTGGTATGGGCGGATACATCCACCTGCACGATCCGGCCTGCGGCATCTTCCCGCATCGCATTCGGCCAACCCGCCAAGTCGATCTTGTTGAAGACACACAATCTGGGAATTTCTCCCGCGCCGATCTGGTCCAGTACCTCGTTCACTGCAATCTGCTGCGAATCCGCTTCGTCATCCGACGCATCGATCACCTGCAGCAGAAGGTCGGCCTGACGGGTTTCTTCCAGCGTAGCCCGAAATGCAGCCACCAGCTCATGCGGCAGATCCCGAATGAACCCGACGGTGTCGACCACCACCACCCGCAGCGTACCCAGATCCAACTGGCGCGCAGTCGGATCGAGCGTGGCAAAGAGCTGGTCTGCCGCATAGCCTTGCGCGCCGGTCATCGCATTGAACAGCGTCGATTTTCCCGCATTGGTATACCCGACCAGCGCCACCGTGGGAACAGCGCTGCGTTGGCGCAGTGCTCGGCCTTGGCTGCGCTGCCGGCCCACGCGCAATAGGCGGCGCTCCAGCTGGGCCACCCGGGCACGCAACAGACGGCGATCACTTTCGAGCTGGGTTTCTCCCGGCCCCCGTAAGCCGATCCCGCCCTTCTGGCGCTCCAGATGCGACCATCCGCGCACCAGCCGGGTCGCCAGGTGGCGCAACTGCGCGAGTTCGACTTGCAACTTGCCTTCAAAGGAACGAGCACGCTGGGCGAAGATATCCAGAATCAAGCCGGTTCGATCCAGGACCCGGCACTGGATCAGTGCCTCCAGATTGCGCTCCTGACTGGGGGACAGGGGATGGTTGACCAAAACCAGACCCGCACCGGTTTCCTGAACCTTGGCCCGAACTTCCTCGGCCTTGCCGGTCCCGACGAAGTACTTCGGTTCGGGCGTGACCCGCTGGCCGCCGACACGCGCGACGATCTGGGCCCCGGCGGAACACGCGAGGTCCTCGAACTCAAGGTGCACAGCAGGATCTCGTATGCCGATATCGAGGCTGACCAGCACACACCGCGGATCGATAACGGGGCGTTCGAACATCGGCGCCCCGCTCAGGAAGACTCAGTCAGAATCAAAAATTCCCATCACTGGCGCCGGCATCTGCACCATCCGGCTCACTCAACTTGACATTGCGCGAAGGAACGATCGTCGAAATGGCGTGCTTATAGACCATCTGGCTCACCGTATTTTTCAGCAGAACCACGAATTGATCGAACGAGTCGATGTGCCCCTGCAACTTGATCCCGTTGACCAGGTAAATCGAGACGGGGATACGCTCTTTGCGTAACGCATTGAGGAAAGGCTCCTGCAAAGACTGTCCTTTCGCCATGATATCACTCCAACATTGTTATTATGGTCGCCCGCCTCGGGCCGGGCGGCGCCGCGTAGATTAAAAATAATGATTATGGGACCCAGCCCTACCGCTCCCGTCCAGAGCGCCTGAAAATCATAGCATGTTTGACATTACATGCGTTTATCCAAGTGATTCAAAACGCCGCTGAAAATCCGCTACCGCCCTGGTTCTGGCTGTCTCATCAGCGGGATCCAGCATATCCACGGCCGTCAGCGGACGCATCGCGGTGATCTGCCGCTTGGCAAACTGCCGCGTCGCCTCCAGAACAGCCTGAAACAACCGCTCGCGAGGCAATCGTCCGTCCAGGCAGGTCCAGACCTGCCGATAGCCGACTGCGCGCAAGGCCGGAAGATCGGGATGCAGATCGGATCGTGCGCGCAGGCCAGCCACCTCCTCGACGAATCCGGCAGCGAACATCGCCTCCAATCGCTGGGCAATGCGCCGATGCAGCCAATCGCGATGATCCGGTATCAGCACCAGCGTGCGCAGGGCGAGCCCCTGGTGACGCGCGCGCGTCCAATGCACGCTCAGCGGAATACCGGTCACTTCCCAGACCTCCAAGGCCCGCTGGATGCGCTGGGCATCATGAGGGTGAATCCGCTGGCCTGCTGCCGGATCGATGCGCACAAGCTCGGCATGCAGCGATGGCCATCCAAGATGCGCTGCGCGCTCAGCGAGTTTATCCCGCACTCCGGGCACTGCAGGAGGCAAGGGCGCCAAGCCGTCGCGCAGCGCCCGGTAATAGAGCCACGTGCCGCCGACCAAGAGCGGAATGCGACCGGCTCGCCGGATGGCCCGAATGACCGCCTGCGCCTCTTCAACGAAACGGCCCGCTGAATAGGCTTCAGCCGGATCCACAACGTCAAAGAGGTGATGCGGGATACGTTGCCGCACAGCAAGCTCGGGCTTGGCCGTACCGATATCCATGCCGCGATAGACCTGCGCCGAATCCATGTTGACGATATCGACCGGACCCTGCTCCGCCAAGGCCAGTGCAAGATCGGTCTTTCCACTCGCGGTTGGCCCAAGCAACGCCAAGGCATCATACCGGCCGGCGCTTGACCCCAACTCAACGTCCACGCAGAAACAGACGATCGAGCGCGGCGCGATCCAGCTGCACCCAGGTCGGACGCCCATGATTGCATTGACCCGAGCGCTCGGTTCGTTCCATGTCGCGAAGCAGTGCATCCAGCTCCGGCACGGTCAACGCCCGTCCTGCGCGCACCGCACCATGGCACGCCAGGGAGGCCATGAGTGCATGGTGCTGCGCTTCTACACGATCGGTTCGGCCCTGATGCATGAGATCAGCCAGCAGATCCCGGAACAGCCCGACCGGATCCTGCATCGGCAGGCCCGCGGGCAAGGCCCGCAGCGTGACGTTCGCCGGGCCGGTGCGATCGACCAGTAGCCCGAAGGCTGTCCATTCTGGCGCCCAGCGCTCCACCCAATCCGCTTCAGTAATATTCAGGGTGATTTCGACCGGAACGAGCAAGGACTGGGATGCCGGCCCGCCATCAGCAGCGGCGCGTTTGAGCCGCTCGTAAAGAATGCGTTCATGCGCCGCGTGGATATCCACCACCACCAGCCCGGCGGCATTCTGTGCCAGCAGGTAGATCCCATGGAGCTGCCCCAAGGCAAACCCGAGCGGTTGCTCATCGGGCCGGGCGGCCCGGTCGGCCATCGAACCGTCGCTGGCGGGTGCTGGCGCTGCCGCGAGGGGCGACGCCACATCCCAGCCAGCCGCTGCCATGCCGCCCTTCGGTATGGCCGATGCGTAACGAGGCGCCGACTCCGCCACCTTCAGGGGCAAGGGATCCTGCCTCGGCGCCAGCGCTGGGGTTGGCATGGGAATCTCGGTTACGACATGGCCTGCCTCAGCGCCCGGGCGCACCGCAGCCAGCGCATCTTGCAGACTGCGGGCCAGGAAATCGTGGGTCTGGCGCGCATCCCGCAGGCGGATCTCATGCTTAGCCGGATGCACATTCACGTCCACCGACGCCGGATCCAGTGTCAGATGCAGGACATAGGCCGGATGCCGCTGATGATGAAGCACATCGCGATAGGCATGGCGAACCGCATGGGCTAGCCCCTTGTCCCGGATCCAGCGGCCATTGACAAACAGATGCTGAACATCGCCCTGGGCGCGCGAGAACGCCGGTGCGGCGATCCAGCCCGAGAGGGCGATGGCGGCACGCTCATGACGCACATGCAGGGCATGACGCAAGAAATCCTCACCCAGCAGGATCGCAAGCCGGCTTTCCACACTCACCGGCTCGGTGGCCGGTGGAAGCTGCCAAAGGGTACGCCCGTTGTGAATCAACGTCAGTCCGGCTTCGGGCTCGGCCAGCGCCAGCTGCAACACGGTGCGCGCCAGGTGGTCGAATTCGGTCCGCTCGCTGCGCAGAAATTTGCGTCGCGCCGGCGTGTTGTGAAACAGATCACGAACGCTGACCCGGGTTCCCGGCGGATGAGGCGCCGGAATCGGTTCGCTCAGCCCGCCATCGTGGCACTCCACCCGCCAGGCATGCGGACTGTGGGCCATGCGGGACGTCAGACTGAAACGCGAGACGGCCGCAATGCTCGGCAGAGCTTCGCCGCGAAAGCCAAGCGTGGCGATGCGTTCGAGGTCGGCAAGGTGTCGGATCTTGCTGGTGGCATGGCGCTCCAGTGCCAAGGGCAGTTCCTCGGGCGCCATTCCCGCGCCGTCATCGGTAACGCGGATCAACCCGATTCCGCCACGCTCCACCTCGATGCGGATCCGTCGCGCACCGGCGTCCAGGCTGTTCTCGACGAGTTCCTTGACGACCGAAGCCGGGCGCGCCACCACCTCGCCGGCGGCGATCTGGTTGATCAATGCATCAGGCAGGCGAACAATCGACATTCCGAGTGATTTTACCAGAGCCCCTGCATTCGGGGATGGACAGCACCCGACGGGGATGGGACCATGACGGAGTGAACCCTTCACCCCTCGCACCCAGCCAGCCATGAAATTCTGTCCCCGTTGCGCCCAGCCGGTCGTTCGCAGGATTCCCGAAGGGGATCATCTGATTCGCTCTGTGTGCGAGTCCTGCAATCTGGTTCATTATGACAATCCGCGCATGATCGTCGGCTGTGTTCCCGTTTGGGAGGACCGGGTACTGCTGTGTCGCCGGGCCATTCATCCGCGACGTGGCTACTGGACGCTGCCGGCCGGCTTTCTCGAGAACGGCGAAACGACCCGTCAGGGTGCGGCGCGTGAAACGCTGGAAGAGGCAAATGCGCGCGTCGAGATCGAATCATTCTATCGCCTGTTCGACTTGCCGCACATTCATCAGATCTACGTGTTCTTCCGTGCGCGCCTGTTGGACCTCGACTTCTCGCCAGGCGCCGAATCACTCGAAACCAGGCTGTTCGCGGAAGCCCAAATACCTTGGGACGATCTAGCCTTTCGCACCATGAAGCTGACACTCGAAGACTACTTCAAGGATCGACGTGAAGGCACTTATCCGCCGCTCGATGTGAATGTCGACCCCGGAGCCCGTTAACGCCGGACTCGCCAGCTGCCCCCCGAACCGCTAGAATTCGGCCCCCAGCGATCCCAACAGACAGAACCACTCTTGGAGAGGGCTCATGACTTACGTCGTCACCGAGAACTGCATCAAATGCAAATACACCGATTGCGTGGAAGTCTGTCCGGTTGATTGCTTCCACGAAGGCCCCAACATGCTGGTCATCGACCCCGAGGAATGCATCGATTGCACGCTGTGCGAACCGGAATGCCCGGCCCAGGCGATCTTTTCGGAAGATGATCTCAGCAACGAGCAGGCGCCGTTCCTGGCCTTGAATGCCGAGCTGTCGAAAGAATGGCCTGTATTGACCGAGAAGAAGGATCCACCGCCCGATGCGGAGGAATGGGACGGAAAACCCGGCAAGAAAGACCTGCTGGAGCGTTGAGAAACCTCCGCTCATCCACGCGGATGATGCGCCGCGTGGAGGGCTTTCAACCGCGCTTGGGCGACATGGGTATAAATCTGCGTGGTCGATAGGTCGCTGTGGCCCAGCAGCAGCTGCACCATGCGCAGATCAGCCCCATGATCAAGCAGATGGGTCGCGAATGCATGGCGCAAGTCATGCGGTGAAAAGCGTTTGCGAATACCGGCCACCTGCCCCAGCGCACGCAACCGATGCCAGCAGGCTTGCCGGGTCAGTGGCCTGCCCCTCCGTCCGGGGAACAAGGCATCACCACCTCGAACGGGTAGGAAAGCGGGGCGTGCCTCGGTGAGGTAGCGGGCCACCCAGTGCAATGCTTCTTCGCCCATCGGGACCAGACGCTCCTTGCGGCCCTTTCCTTGAATGCGGATCCACCCCACGCGCAGATCGATTTGTCCGAGCACCAAACCCACCAGCTCGGACACCCGAACGCCGGTGGCATAGAGCAATTCCAGCATGGCGCGATCGCGCAATCCAATGGCGGTATCGAGCGCTGGCGCCCTCAGCAGCGCATCGACATCCGCTTCGCTCAAAACCTGCGGCAGCCGGCGTGGCAGGCGAGGTGATTGGAGATCGGTCGTGGGATCGCCACATTGCCCATGTCGGGACGCATCGCCATAGAACTGTCGCCACGCTGAAATCTGGCGCGCGATCGAGCGGGTGCTGGCATGCTGTCGCAAACGATCCGCAAGATAATCCTGCAGCTCGGCAGGCCCTGCCGAAGCCAGATCCAGACCACAGCGCGCCAGCCATCCGGAAAGCATCATCAGATCGCGCCGATAGGCGGCAACGGTATGCACGGACACGCCACGCTCGCTCCACAGACGAGCGAGAAATGCTTCGATGCGCGCCGCATCGGTCATGACAGACCGGGAGCCGTCGACGCAGCCTCGCTTTTCGCCCTGCCGGCATTCATCCGGGCCAAAGCATCGGTCAGCAGGCGGCCGTAGTCCCCACCATCGCCAGGTGCCTGGACCTGCACCACCCGCACGTCCACAGAGCCGCCCCAGACCTGCCCCAGGCGCCTTTGCAGGCCCTGACGCAAGCGTTCGCCAACGATCACGCCATCTGCTGCGTCAGTGTCCGGCAGCAGGACCACAAAACGGTCATCATCCTGTCGGCCGCTCAGATCGTAGCTGCGCAAGCCGTATCGCAGGACTTCACCGCACGTCCGGAGTAACCGGCGCGACAGGCTGCCACGCTCGCGCCGGTCGGATTGCACGCCCGGAAGCGGGATCTCGAACAACAACAGCGTCAGCGGCCGGCCGCTCCGGGAATGCATGTTAAACATGACCTCCGCCTGCTCGGCCAGCGCCCGTCGGGTTCTTACCCCACTTAACTCGTCACTTGAACTATGGCGCTCGAGGCGTCGTCGCAGCCGCTCGCTGCGCCAAATCAACATAGCGCCATACATCGCCAGCACGGCATAAAGAAAAAGCGTCAGGAACGTCGCTGTTTCCGGCATGATGCCTCCGAACAGCGCACGGAGCGTCATGATGGCTGGAAAAACCAGCAGGCTTCCACCCAATACCGACTCCAGTGCCATGGGGCCGAAACGGAGCCCGTGGCCGAATAGCACTGTCAGCAACACCGGCGCGGTGGGGAGCGCAGGATTGGGATCATGCGCCACCATCAATCCCAGAATGAAATAGTCCAACCATAGGCTGACGGCGACCCGCCATGGCGAAATCGGCTGCAGCCGCGCCCAGATCATCATGAGCAAGACCACCCCGGCATAAACCGCAGCGATGATCAGAACCCAGTCGAGTCCCCACAGAACCGGGGCGACGGTCTCGAGACTCAGGAAATACAGCACCAGCAGCGTGAGGAAAAAGTATCGCACCCAGAACTGACGCCGCTGAGCGGACCAGGACAACTCCCGGATCGGCAGAAAGACTCGGGCGCCGCGGCCTTGCAGCGGGCTGTTCATTCAATGAACTTCTTGACGTCGATGTGATTCATGCGCATAAGAAGGATCCTTTATGCTGCCGGCCCGCACCATGCTCATTCCCCTCAAATCCCGACTCAGCACGCTGTACAACCTGTGGTGCTGGCTCTGGTTCCTGTTTGTCTTAACCACGTTCGGGCTGATGATCCTCATTTTACCGGGATTGCGTCTTCGCCAGCACATCGCTCGGCTTGGCATGCGCTTCACCTGGACGCTGTGCCGCCTGCGACCCACCGTATCCGGCCTGGCACACCTGCCGTCAGGAACAGCGATCGTGGTCGCTAATCACGTTAGCTATCTGGATGGACTGCTGCTCACCGGCGTGCTGCCGGCCGGCTATGTATTCGTGGCCAAGCACGAGATGTCGCAAGTCCCCCTTGCGAGCTGGTTGTTGCGTCGACTGGGTATCGCCTTCGTCAATCGGGAGAAACCGGCCCAAGGCGCGCGTGACGCCCGCTCGATCCTGCGCCGGGCGCAACAGGGGACCTCGTTTGCGTTTTTTCCGGAGGGAACGATTCCCCGGGGTGGCGCTTTGGGACCGTTCCGGCTGGGCGCTTTTTTGACCGCCGCAGAATTACAGTGCCCGGTGGTCCCGATCAGCCTGGAAGGGACGGAGCGGGTCATGCCCGATGACCATCGCTGGCGCGTCTACCATCATCCGATACGGGTGCGCATCCACGCGCCGATCCATCCGAAGGGCCGTAATCGCCCCGACCTAGCGTGGCTGCGAGACCAAGCGCGCATGCGCATCGCGCGTAGTCTGGAAGCCGAAGCGTCACCGCATCATGCGGAATCTGCGCGGCGTGATCGCAATACGGGATAGGTTAGCGCGAATAATGCGATCACCCCCCACACCCAAGCGATATTTCCGCCCGGTGGCGCATCGAGCGCCTTGGTGCCACCACTGACGACCCAGGCGGCCAGTGCGATCCCGGCCAGCGCCTCTCCCGTAATCCAGCCGGCTGCACGCAACAAGCCCGGACCCTGTGGATTGGCGCCCGCGCCGATGACGGCACCCAATATCCCACCAAGCAGAATGGCAGCGGATAAGTCGATCGGCAGATAGATACCGACGGCCACCGCAAGGACCGGTACTCGGAACCCTCTCCCCTGCCACGCCAGAATCTGGTCCACGACGATAACCGCCGCGCCACAGCCGATGCCCATTAGAATCATGTCCCATGGCAGATCGCCGTTGAACACGCCGGTCGCCAACGCCGCCATCAATCCAGCCTGAGGAGCCGGCAAGGCATGGGGATGGGCTGCATCGATCGGGCCGAAGCCATAGGCCTGCTCCAGCAAGATGAGCACCGGCGCCATCACCAGCGATCCAGAAATCACGCCGACAATCTGGGCGGTCTGCTGACGCCATGGCGTCGCCCCGAGCAACGCACCCGCCTTCAGGTCCTGAATGTTGTCGCCTGCGAGTGCCGCCGCGCAACAAACGCCAGCGCCGACGAGCAACACGGCCCCCGCGCCCCCTGCAGCGTCGACCCCCATCAGCAATCGCAACAACAACGCCGACAACAGAATCGTGGCGATGGTCATTCCGGACACCGGGTTGTGAGAGGATCCAAGCAATCCGGCCATGTAGCTCGCGACCGCCGAAAACAAAAAACCAGCCAAGGCCAGAATCACGGTCAGCAGAATGGCGAGCGTCGGGCTGCCGACCACGCCCAGGCTGGCCAGGGCGAGCCCCCCAAGCGCCATCAGCGCCATGATCCCGAGGACTGGGCTCGGCAGATCCCCGCCATCGGACCCGTCGCTGCGATCCGTCGATGATGAAAGCATCAATGCGGCCAAAGGCCTCACGAGTACCAGCAACGACCACAGGCCGCCGATGAGCATCGCGCCCACCCCGATATACCGAATTTGGGTGGACCATAAGTCCATCGCAAGGCCCGAAGGATCCCCCATAGGGGGCAGCTCACCCCGCGCCAGCAATGGAATCCCGATCCCCCAGCCCAGGAAACCCCCGGCGAATATAAGCCCTGCCGTGCGAATCCCAACGAACAGACCAACGCCTAACAGGGCAGGCGAGAGCGCAACACCCCCAGCCCCCATCCAGCCGCCCCACCATGCAGCGCCCTTCCACGCGCCAGGCCACAGCCCGACACCGCCTTGCAGCACCTTGAACAACGCGGCGCCGAGCGCGCCGGCCAACAGATGCCGCATCGATGCCGTTTCCGGCGCCTCGCTGAGCCGCACCACCTCCGCCGTCGCCCGCCCTTCCGGAAACGGGAGGGCGGCATCGTTGACCAACAGCCGTCGCAGTGGAATCGAGGCCAGAATGCCGAGCAAGCCGCCCCCCAACGCAATCACGGTCAATGACCATGGATCCACCTGCGACCAGTAGTGGATCATCAGCAACGCGGGGAATGTAAAGATCACGCCTGCCGCCAACGCTTCTCCAGATGAGGCAGCGGTCTGCACTAGATTGACTTCCCGAGCCGGCGCGCCACCCAGCATCCGCAATAGGCCCATACCGAGCACGGCCGCGGGAATCGAGGCAGATACGGTCAGGCCCGCATACAGTCCCAGATAGGCGTTGGCAGCCCCCAACAGCGTGGCCAGCAGCGCACCCAGCACCAAGGAACGGATGGTCAGCGACTCGCTCTGCATGTGTCCTCCTTCCAACTCGCACGTCGTCTGCCGCCGTCGCGCCCGTCGTTATAATGCAATGGTTTTGCCTCGGATACCTGCCACACTCTGAAGTGATCGAGAGGAACCGTGTTGGATCTCAACCCTCAGTACGCTGCAAACGCCACACCACTGTCCCGGTACCGAACCGATCAGGCTGAAGGGGGATTCCTGCCAGACCCAGCGCAGGAGCAGATCCTCACCCGACTTGAAGCCCTCCATCGGGAACTGATTGCGACCCATCCACGCTCACGTCTCGCACACCGCTACCTCAGAAACTTGCGGCCGCCACGTTGGCCTTCGGTGCGGGGACTTTACGTGTGGGGAGGGGTTGGGCGCGGCAAGACCTACCTCATGGACTGCTTCTACGACACCCTGCCGTTCCCGGAAATCCTGCGTGTCCATTTTCATGCCTTCATGAGCCGCGTCCACCAGGAGCTGGCCGGGCATGCCGGGGTCCGCGACCCGCTGCGACCCATCGCAGAATCGCTGGCGCGCCGCGCCCGTGTGATTTGTTTCGATGAATTTTTCGTCTCCGACATCACCGATGCGATGCTGCTCGGCACACTGTTTCAGCACCTGTTCGCGCAGCGATTAACCCTGGTTGCAACGTCCAATGTGCCGCCGCACGATCTTTATCGGAACGGCCTGCAGCGGGAAAAGTTTCTGCCTGCAATCGCACTGCTAGAGCAGCATACCGACGTGGTCAGAATCGAGGATGGAGAAGACTTCCGACTGCGCACGCTTCAGGCTGCAGAAAGCTATCATGTCCCACCGGACGCAGCAGGAGAATCCATGCTGGCGCGGCAATTCGCCCGACTGTGTCCTCATGCTCAACAAGCCGCACGGACCGTCAACATCCTTGAACGGGACATCCCCGCTCGCGCCCTCGGAACAAGCGCCGTCTGGCTCGACTTCGACGTGATCTGCGGGCCGGGACGGAGTCAGCAAGACTATCTCGAACTCGCAACCCAATTCGATGCGTTGCTGATCAGTAATATCCCGATTCTGGATCAATGGCAGGAAGATGCTGCGCGACGGCTGATTCATTTGGTCGACGTTGCCTATGATCACCGCATGAAGCTCATCGTCACCGCGCAGGCTAATCCGGCCGAACTTTACCGGGGAAACCGGCTGACCTTCGAGTTCGCACGCACGGCAAGCCGCTTGGAGGAGATGGGGAGTGCAGCCTATCTCGCCCAGGCCCACAGGCCTTGATCGGCCTGACCTGCCCCCGGTTTTCCGGACCCGCGTGATCTCAGTGGCCTCCGTTGCCCAGGAGAAGACGGACATAAAGAAGAAGCCGTTCACCGACGAGCAGGTCATCGGCTTCCTGAAGCACACACGCGGCGAAGACGCGGATGAAGGATCGGTGCTGCAAGCATGACTTCATGCGACGCATCATTTTCCCTGTGGCGCCGGCAGTTGGGCGGGATGGAGATGCCGGATGCGAAGCCCCCGAAGACGCTGGAGGCCGAAAACGTCAAGCTCAAGAAGATGCTGATCGAAGCCATGCTGCACATCGACGTGCTGAAGGTCGTTGCGCCGGGAATTCCAGATCCGTAGTTGCGGCGTAACCCCGTCGTGACCGGCTATGCGGGCCGAAGTCCCGATCTCGGAGGGACGCGCATGCCGCGTGTTGCAGCTTACGTTCAGCGCGCTGCACTACACGGCGTAGCGGCGGGATGACCGGCGTCAACAGCATCTAGTGGATCTGGCCAGCGAGCGCCGGCGCGTCGGTTACCGGCGCCTGATCTCCCCGTCGACCGCGAAGACTTTGTTGCCAAGCAACACGCGCGCGCATCCCCTGTACCGCCCAGCAGGGTTTGCGGTGCCCAAGCACGTCGCGGTTAAGCGCAGGCGCTGCGCGTGCCGTCGAGCCCACACCACACCACACCACACCGCGTCGAGGAACTTGTGTTCGATGCGCTGACCAACGGCCGGCCGATCACGTCTCTGAATGTGGCCGTCAACTGCGCCAAGAATACGGTCGAGATTGCGGGCCGGTGACGCGTATGGCTATCCGGCACCATCCGCACGGACCACGACCTGGCGTTCACCCACCATCCAGCTGAATCGCGGGCTTGCTGCCAAACGCATCAGGCGGATGCAGATCCAGCCGGGCAAGGCGACATAGAACCTCGACGTCGAACGCCTCAACGAGAACGGGTTCGTGTCACTCGAACCTGCCCAGGCTGCGATCTCGACGTGGCGACGCCACGACAACGAGGTGCGCTCGCTCGGCGGCTCACGCCATCGGAGTTCGCAGCTCGACGCGCGATGACGGTGGTTCCCTCGACCGCACCCGAACACTAAGTGCGTCACCCTGGACGCTCTACAACCGGCGCTTGCGGTCTTAAGGCTGGGGGGCAGATCCGGTCCAACAGCCGCCATTCCAATCGTGATCAAACCCACGACGCAAAAAGCCGGGATTTCTCCCGGCCTTTTGCTCAGTTCAGTGTCGGAATACAGCCTATTCCGCGGGCGATTCCTCGGCACCCCGTTGCGGGCGATCCACCAGCTCGACCACCGCCATCGGCGCATTGTCGCCGGCACGGAAGCCGTTCTTCAAGATCCGCAGATAGCCGCCAGGACGTCCCCGATAGCGCGGACCAAGCTCGTTGAACAACTTGGTTACCACCGCGCGATCGCGAAGCCGATCGAATGCCAGACGGCGACGCGACACGCCATCTTCCTTGCCCAAGGTGATCATGGGTTCCGCAAATCGTCGCAGTTCCTTGGCTTTTGGCAGCGTCGTCTGAATCAGTTCATGCTTCAGCAACGAGACTGTCATATTCCGCAGAAGCGCCTTTCGATGCGCACTGTTCCGACTAAGCTGTCGACCGCTATTACGATGTCGCATGGTGAAATTCCGTTACAGTCTCCCGGTAAGGGGAGAGAAAAGCTATCAAGCGCCAGCCTCGACTCCGGCCGAGCGTTGTTGCAAGTCCGCCGGCGGCCAATTATCCAAGCGCATACCCAATGACAAATCGTGAGCTGCCAACGCCTGTTTGATTTCTGTCAAGGACTTCTTGCCCAGGTTGGGCGCCTTGAGCAACTCGACTTCACTGCGCTGAATCAGATCACCGATATAGAAAATATTCTCGGCTTTTAGGCAATTGGCAGAGCGGACCGTCAATTCCAGATCATCGATCGGCCGTAACAGGATCGGATTGAGATCACCGCTACGCAGACTCTTGTCTTCGAGCTGCTCCGACTGAAGATCGACGAAAGACGACAACTGGTCACTCAAAATCGTCGCCGCATGACGAATCGCTTCCTCCGGATCGAGCACACCGTTCGTCTCGAGTTCGATCACCAGCTTATCCAAATTGGTCCGTTGCTCGACGCGGGCACTTTCCACCGTATAGGACACACGGCGGACAGGACTGTAAGAGGCATCCAGGTGAAGCACGCCGATCGGCCGTGCATCATCCTCCATATGAACGCCCAGTCGCACCTGTGCCGGCTCATAGCCGCGCCCCTTGCGAACCTTCAGCCGCGCCTTGAGGCGCGCGCCTTCGTTGAGATGGGCGATCACCAGATCCGGATTGACGATCTCGACATGATGCGTCAACTGAATGTCACCGGCGGTGACCGGTCCTGGCGTTTCCTTGATGAGCATGAGATTGACTTCACTCACCGCAGGATCCGTGATGCGCAAAGCGATACCCTTGAGATTCAAGAGAATATCAATGACATCTTCCTGAACACCTTCGATACTGCTGTATTCGTGCAGAACGCCATCAATCTCCGCCTCGACCACCGCCACCCCGGTCATTGAGGAGAGCAGGACACGCCGCAGCGCATTCCCCAAAGTGTGCCCAAAGCCACGCTCCAGAGGTTCGAGTACGACCTTGAAATGCGTCGACGACAGCCGTTGGACATCAACCAAGCGGGGTTTCAAAAAATCAGCACCGAAGCCCTGCATCCACTCTTCCCTCTTACTTGGAGTACAACTCTACAACGAGGTTTTCGTTGATATCCGGGGACAAGTCGGACCGATCCGGAACCATCTTATAGGTCCCCTGAAGCTCCTTCTCATCCACCTCGACCCAAGCGGGAAGACCGACCTCCAAGGCAACCGTCAACGCACCACGAATTCGGTCCTGCCCACGCGCACGGTCTGCCACACGGATCACGTCACCTGGACGAACCTGCATCGATGGAACATTTGCGGTGTTCCCGTTGACCATAAACGCCTTGTGTCCAACCAACTGACGTGCCTCAGCACGAGTCGACGCAAACCCCATGCGATAGACCACGTTATCCAAGCGATTCTCAAGAATCTGCAGCATCAACTCACCGGTATTCCCACGAGTCCGCGCCGCTTTTTCATAATAGCCATGGAACTGATGTTCGAGCACGCCATACATGCGGCGCAACTTCTGCTTCTCGCGAAGCTGCAAACCGTAGTCAGATACGCGTGTGCGGCGCTGACCATGCTGGCCGGGAGCCGACTCACTTCGGCACTTCTTCTCATAGGAGCTCCCCCTTGCCTTAAGGAACAGATCCGTTCCTTCGCGACGGGAAAGCTTGCATTTCGGTCCAATATACTTCGCCATGCCTATCTCTCGTACGATCGCATCACGCCAATGCGTCGATCAGACCCGCCGCCGCTTGGGTGGCCGGCAACCATTATGAGGAATGGGGGTCACATCGGTGATGCTCAACACCTTGAAGCCCACATTATGGAGTGCACGAACCGCCGCCTCACGACCAGGACCCGGGCCTTTAACCAAGACATCAAGATTCCGGACGCCATGTTCCTGAGCAGCATTCCCGGCTCGTTCCGCAGCGACCTGCGCCGCAAATGGCGTGCTCTTGCGTGAACCACGGAACCCCGATCCACCAGACGTCGCCCAACAGAGCGCATTACCCTGACGATCCGTAATAGTGATGATGGTGTTATTGAAGGATGCATGCACGTGAGCCACAGCATCGGTGACATGCTTTCTGACTCGTTTACGGGGTGCTGTCTTTGCCATTGAAATACGCCAATTCCGTGATTGATACGACCTTGAGCAGGATGCCTGCCTTATTTGCGGATCGCGCGACGCGGGCCCTTGCGTGTACGCGCATTGGTTCGAGTGCGCTGCCCCCGAACCGGCAGGCCGCGGCGATGACGGAGTCCGCGATAACAGCCCAGATCCATAAGGCGCTTGATGTTCATCGAAACTTCGCGTCGCAGATCACCTTCGACAGTGAACTTCGCAATTGCTTGCCGCAACGTTTCAAGTTCGCCCTCGGTCAGATCCTTGATCGGCGCCGAAGGGCTGATGCCAGCCATCTCACAGATCAGTTTTGCACGATTCCGCCCAACGCCATAAATTGCAGTCAATGCAATCACTGCATGCTTTTGATCAGGAATATTGACACCGGCAATACGGGCCATTCAAAAATCTCCTACTGAGCCTAGCGCCCGCCGGCCAAGAAATGGCGAGCCGGCTATGATAGCCGTTTCTTTTACCTATGGCAATGCGGTGGCCTTCAACCCTGCCGCTGCTTGTGCCGGCCATCCGTGCAGATCACACGGATATGGCCATGCCGCCGAATGATTTTGCAATTACGGCAAATCCGCTTGACCGAAGCTCGCACTTTCATGATCCAAACTACTCCTCGATGCCGACGCGGGACCCTATAGGTCACTCACCGCGACCGACGGCCTTCAGGTTACTTTTCTTCAGCAAGCCTTCGTACTGATGCGACATCACGTGCGCCTGAACTTGCGCCATGAAATCCATCACCACCACCACAATGATGAGGAGCGAAGTCCCCCCAAAGTGAAAAGGCACGTTGAAGGACAAAATCAAGAACTCCGGCATGAGACACACGGCCGTGATATAGATGGCACCTACCACTGTCAGCCTGGTCAGCACGCCGTCGATGTAGTTGGCTGTATTCTGGCCTGGCCGTATGCCCGGGATGAACGCACCGGACCGTTTCAAGTTATCCGCAGTCTCACGCGCATTGAAAACAAGCGCCGTATAAAAAAAGCAAAAGAAGATGATCAGCGCCGCATAGAGCAGAACGTATATGGGCTGCCCAGGGGAGAGTGCGCTGGTGACACTCTGCACCACGGACGCCGCCCACCCATCACCCAACGCGCCGCCGAGCCAGCCGCCCATTGTAACCGGGAACAAAATCAGACTCGAGGCGAAAATTGGCGGAATGACCCCAGCCATGTTCAGTTTGAGCGGCAAATGCGTGGTTTGTGCGGCAAACAAGCGACGTCCCTGCTGACGCTTCGCATAATGCACGGGAATGCGACGCTGCCCCCGCTCGACGAATACCACGCCGGCGATGACCGCGAACGCTAGCGCCAGAATGACCACGGCAAACAGCGGATTCATCTCACCATTACGCACCAGCTGCAGGGTCCCCCCAACTGCCGACGGAAGACCGGCGACAATGCCGGCAAAGATGATCATGGAGATGCCATTACCGATGCCACGCTCGGTTACCTGCTCGCCAAGCCACACCAAAAACATCGTACCCGCCACCAGGCTTGTCGCGGCAATCACGACGAACAACGGCCCCTGAACGGCGTTCACACCTTGATTCTGTAGTGCCACCGACGCACCGATCGCCTGAAATGAGGCGAGCACCACCGTTCCATAGCGCGTGTACTGTGTCAGCTTGCGTCGTCCGCTTTCGCCTTCCTTCTTCAGTTCCTCGAATGCCGGTATGACCGACGTCATCAACTGAACAATGATGGAGGCTGAAATATAGGGCATAACCCCGAGCGCAAAGAGACTCAAGCGCTCCAATGCACCGCCCGAAAACATGTTGAACATGTCCAGAATGGTGCCGCTGGTGCGCTCAAACATCTGTGCAACCGCAACAGGATCCACCCCCGGCACCGGAATGAACGTACCCACCCGGAATACGACCAAGGCGCCCAACAGAAACAGAATCCGCTGGCGCAGCTCGGTGAGCTTTCCCATATCTGGCAAGGGTCGGTTAGTCGCCACGAATCATCAGTCCTTGATCGACCCGCCGGCCGCCTCGATCGCCGCGCGCGCGCCTGCTGTTGCAGACACTCCTTCCAGCGTGACCGCACCGGCGACCGCGCCGGACAAGATCACCTTCGCCTTGACGGTCCCTTGCGGCACGACCCCGGCACCGATCAGGCTGAGCAGCGTAACCGGATTCTCAAGTCCATTAAGCTCGGACAGTCGGACTTCGGCATGGCTCCGCGCCACACGAGAGCGGAACCCCCGCTTCGGAATCCGGCGCTGAAGGGGCATCTGGCCACCTTCAAAACCGACCTTGTGGAATCCGCCAGCACGTGCCTTCTGACCTTTGTGACCTTTTCCGCTTGTCTTGCCCAAGCCAGAACCGATCCCGCGACCCAGACGACGCTTCTCCTTACGGCTTCCATCGGCGGGACGCAGCGTATTCAGATGCATGGTCAAAGCTCCTCAACACACAACAAGTAGGAAACCTTGTTGATCATTCCACAATTTTCCGGTGTTCCCGGGACGATGACCGAGTGATTCATCCGACGAAGGCCGAGCCCGCGGACACACGCCTGGTGGTTCTTCAGCCGGCCCGCAACGCTACGGACCAAGGTCAGCCGATATTGCTTGGTTGTTTCAGTCACGTCGGTCACCCCACAATCTCTTCCACGGTCTTGCCGCGCTTCGCCGCCACGAGCGTCGGATCATGCAGATCGTGAAGACCTTTGATTGTCGCCCGAACCACATTGAGCGGATTACGCGAACCCAAGCACTTGGCGCGAACGTTATGAACGCCGGCAACTTCGAAGACAGCACGCATGGCGCTACCCGCGATCAACCCTGTCCCTTGAGCCGCAGGCTTCATGATCACCCGGGTCGATCCGTGCGCTGCAATCGCCGGATGTTGCAAGGTTCCTTCAGTCACATGCACCGGTCGCATCGACTTGCGCGCCCGGTCCATCGCCTTCTGAATCGCCTGAGGAACTTCCCGCGCCTTGCCGTAGCCGAACCCGACGCGACCATTGCCGTCGCCAACCACAGTCAACGCCGTGAAGCCGAACTGACGGCCTCCTTTTACAACCTTCGCAACGCGGTTGACAGCGACCAGCTTCTCCAAGAGACCGTCACCACTTGCTTGCAACCCGGTATTGGACATCTTCGAAATCCTTTAGAACTCAAGCCCGCCTTCGCGAGCAGCATCGGCCAAGGCCTTGACGCGACCGTGGTACTTGAAACCAGACCGGTCAAACGCCACGCGACTGACACCAGCCGCCCGACCTCGCTCGGCAATCAGACGCCCAACAACAGCCGCCGTCTCAGCATTCCCCGTCGACCCAGTCTGCTCTCGTACGTCCTTCAATACCGAAGACGCAGAGGCCAAGACTGTCGATCCATCGGCGCCGATCAGCTGTGCGTAGATGTGGCGCGGCGTACGATGAATGCACAGACGCGTCATTCCCAAGTCACGAATCTTCGCCCGACCCCGGCGCGCGCGACGCATGCGTACAGCTTTTTTATCCATATTGGCCACCTACTTACTTCTTCTTGGTCTCTTTCAGGACCACTCGCTCGCCAACATAGCGAACGCCCTTGCCCTTGTACGGTTCCGGCGGTCGATAAGCGCGAATATCTGCGGCGACTTGACCAACACGCTGCTTGTCAGCGCCTTTGATCACGACTTCCGTCTGGCTCGGCGTTTCAATCGTGATTCCCTGCGGAACGGCATAGACGACAGGATGTGAAAAACCCAGCGTGAGACTCAGGTTTGATCCCTGCATTTGTGCCCGGTAACCGACACCAATCAGCTGGAGTCGCCGCTCGAACCCCTCATGCACGCCCTTGATGATGTTCTGACACAGAGCACGCATTGTCCCAGCCATCTTATCCGCGGCAGGCCGAATAGGCGCAAAAGTCAGCTGCCCTTCCGCCTGGCTCACAGTGACATCCGGATGGATGTCCAAATCCAATGCGCCATTCTTTCCTTTGGCCGACAGACGGCGCCCTTCGCAGAGCACATTCACGCCAGAGGGAATCGTCACCGGACTTTTCGCTACGCGAGACATCCCAAAATCCTCAATAAACGGTGCAGACGACTTCACCGCCCATGCCTGTGGCACGCGCCGCACGGTCAGTCATCAAGCCCTTTGAAGTAGACACAATTGCCACACCCAGTCCGCCAAGGACCACAGGCAGGTCTTTCGCACTGCGATAAATACGCAAACCCGGACGACTCACGCGCGCCAGATGTTCAATCACAGGCCGGCCTTCGAAGTATTTCAGCTCCAGAACCAGTGTTCCTTTGCCTTCTTCCTCGACGACCTGGATGCCGGCCACGTAGCCTTCATCAACCAACAATTTCGCGATCGCCTGCTTGCCGCGGGAAAGGGGCATGCTAACGACGGCCTTGCCGGCGCGCTGTGCATTGCGGATGCGCGTCAACATGTCCGCAATGGGATCTGTCATGCTCATAGGGTTCAGTCGCTCTCGTACATTAATGCTTACCAGCTGGCCTTAACCAGCCCAGGAATTTCCCCGAACATGGCAGCTTCTCGCAGTTTGTTTCGGCCCAACCCAAACTTGCGGTAATAGCCGTGAGTGCGGCCAGTCCGACGACACCGGTTATGTTGCCGAACGGGACTTGAATCCCTTGGCAATTTGGCCAAGGCGTCAACCGCAGCAAACCGAGTCTCATCATCAAGAGACATGTCACGAATCGTCGCCTTGAGCGCTTCGCGCTTAGCCGCATAGCGGGCGACCGCCTTAGCGCGACGCTTCTCTCGCTCAATCATGCTACGTTTGGCCATTAATCTGTCCTCAATTCCGGAATGGAAAGCCAAACCCTTCGAGAAGAGCCCGACCTTCTTCATTGGTCATCGCTGTGGTCGTGATGGTGATATCCATGCCGCGCAGCGCATCGATCTTGTCGTAATCAATTTCCGGGAAGATGATCTGCTCGGAAATGCCCATGCTGAAATTGCCGCGACCATCGAAACCACGACCATTGACGCCCCGAAAATCCCGGACACGCGGCAACGCCACGGAAATCAGTCGATCAAGGAATTCATACATCCGATCACGACGCAACGTCACCTTACAGCCAATGGGCCAGCCATCACGAATCTTGAAGCCGGCAATCGATTTGCGTGCCTTCGTGACCACGGGCTTCTGCCCAGCAATCTGTGTCATATCGCGCACTGCGTGATCGATAATCTTCTTGTCGGCGACGGCCTCACCCAGCCCCATGTTCAAGGAGATCTTGGCAATCCTCGGCACCTCCATCACATTCCGGTATGCAAACCGGGACATGAGTTCTGGCACCACTTTTTCCTGATAAGTCTGTTGCAGTCTCGCCATGATTCAATCGCCTTAGACGTCAAAAACTTCGCCATTAGACTTCAGGAAGCGCACCTTGCGTCCATCCGCCAACAGCTTGTATCCAATCCGCTCGGGCTTCCCACTCTGCGGATTGCGGATCATCACATTCGAAATGTGAATCGACCGCTCTTGCTCAACAATGCCACCGGCCTGGCCCGAGGCAGGGTTGCCCCGAGTATGGCGCTTGACGACATTGACGTTTTCGACAACCACGCGATCGTCCGCAAGAACACGAAGGACGCGACCTTCCCGTCCCTTGTCCTTGCCCGCAATGACGACGACTTCGTCACCAGTTTTGATTCGTTTCATCGCAATCTACCTTGACCGATGGTCAGAGAACTTCCGGCGCCAATGAAATGATTTTCATGAAGCGCTCTGAACGCAACTCACGAGTCACAGGCCCAAAAATGCGCGTCCCAATTGGCTGCAACTGGTTATTCAGCAAAACAGCCGCATTACCGTCGAAGCGAATCAAAGAGCCATCAGGCCGACGGACACCTTTTCGCGTACGCACCACGACGGCGTTATACACGTCGCCTTTCTTGACTTTCCCATGCGGGATCGCATCCTTGATGGACACCTTAATCACATCACCGATACCGGCATAGCGACGCTTTGAGCCGCCCAGCACCTTGATGCACATCACCCGCTTTGCGCCGCTGTTGTCGGCTACCGCCAACTCGGACTGCATCTGGATCATCGTTTAATCCGCCTCGAAATACTTAACTCGCCGTCAGTCAGTCCCGACGGCGCTCCACGACTTCTACCAGTTGCCACGACTTGGTTTTTGAAATCGGCCGCGATTCTACCACACGGACCAGATCACCTTCCTGGCAGGAATTCTCTTCATCGTGGGCATGCAGTGTACTGGTACGCGTTACATACTTACCGTACAGCGGGTGCTTCACACGACGCTCGATTGCCACGGTGATGGTCTTGTCCATTTTGTCGCTAACGACTCGCCCAACCAACGTCCGACTTGCCTTTGCTTCTTCAGTCATTGACCGTTTCCTGCTTGCGCTGCGCATTGATCGCTGTCTTTACGCGAGCGATCTCTCTGCGCACTCTTGGAAAGTGATGAAACTGCGCAAGCTGCCCGGTACTCCGCTGCATGCGCAAGTCGAACTGCTCTCGTCGAAGCTTAAGCAGCTGCTCTTCCAGTTGCTGGGGGCTCATGGCCTTCAGTTCATCAGGCTTCATCACATCACCGTCCGCGACACAAAGGCGGTTCTAATCGGCAGCTTTGCCGATGCGAGCTTGAACGCCTCCCGGGCGATGTCCTCGCTCACGCCTTCCATTTCATACATGACGAAACCCGGCTGGATCTTCGCCACCCAATATTCCACATTCCCTTTGCCTTTACCCATGCGCACTTCAATGGGCTTTTTCGTCACAGGGACGTCGGGGAAGACACGAATCCAAATTTTTCCGCCGCGCTTCACGTGACGGGTAATCGCACGACGCGCCGACTCAATCTGACGAGCTGTAATACGGCCTCGCTCGACAGCTTTCAAGCCAAACTCGCCAAAGCTGACTCGCTCGCCACCCTTGGCCAAGCCCTGATTGCGGCCCTTCTGTTGTTTCCGATACTTGGTTCGCTTCGGCTGACGCATGCGATTACCCCTTTAAACCTTGGCCTTTTCACTGGGATGCTCGACTGCCGAACCATCACCATGAAAAACTTCGCCCTTGAAAATCCAAACCTTGATGCCGATGACGCCATACGTCGTATGCGCCTCCGCAAGGGCATAATCAATGTCGGCGCGCAACGTATGCAGCGGAACCCGACCCTCGCGGTACCATTCCGTCCTGGCAATCTCGGCACCGTTCAGTCGGCCTGAGACCTGAATCTTGATACCCTGTGCACCCAGGCGCATCGCGTTTCCGACCGCACGCTTCATTGCGCGGCGGAACATGATACGCTTTTCCAGCTGCTGCGCCACACTTTCGGCCACCAGCTGCGCATCGAGTTCCGGCTTGCGGATCTCTTCCACATTGATGCTCGACGGAACCCCGACCATCTGTCCCAGTTCCGTCCGAAGCCGCTCGATATCTTCCCCGCGTTTGCCAATCACGATTCCCGGACGGGCGGTATAGACCGTCACCTGAACCGAGCGTGCGGGACGGGCAATGCGGATCTGGCTGACCGATGCGTTGGCCAAGCGGCGACGCAGAAAATCGCGAATCCGCAGATCCTGATTAAGAAATTCCGCAAAGTCGCCTTTCTCGGCGTACCATGTTGATGCCCAATCGCGCACGATACCCAAGCGGATGCCGATCGGATTAACCTTCTGACCCATAGCCTGCGCTCCCGCTTATTTCCGATCGCCAACCAGTACGGTAATGTGGCTGGTCCGCTTGTGAATACGTGTGCCACGCCCTCGGGCGCGCGCATGGAATCGCTTCATGGTCGGACCCTCATCCACCCAAACGCCGGCAACACGGAGCTCGTCGACATCGGCGCCTTCATTGTGCTCCGCATTAGCAATCGCCGACTCCAGCACCTTTCGCATAAGAGCGGAGGCTCGCTTCGAGCTGAACGCCAGGACCTGAAGCGCGCGATCAACCGGCAGACCTCTGATCTGATCTGCAACCAGACGCGCCTTTTGCGCCGAGATATGAATGTATTTCAATGTTGCTGACACTTGCATGGCCAATCCTTTCCTTACCGCGCCTTCCGGTCGGCAACATGGCCTTTGTAAGTCCGGGTTGGCGAAAACTCGCCCAACTTGTGACCAACCATATTCTCAGAGATGAGAATGGGCACATGCTGACGTCCGTTATGAACCGCAATTGTTAGCCCGACCATCTCGGGAATCACCATCGAACGACGAGACCACGTCTTGATGGGACGCTTGGTGCGGGATTCTTGGGTTTCCAAGACCTTCTTCACCAGATACTGGTCGACAAAAGGTCCTTTTCGAATAGAACGCGGCATATCAAACTCTCTTACTTGGAACTGCGCCGACGAACAATCATCTTGTCGGTCCGCTTGTTGCTGCGCGTCTTGTAACCCTTGGTGGGCACACCCCAAGGCGTTACTGGATGACGTCCCCCGGATGTACGGCCTTCGCCGCCGCCATGCGGATGGTCAACCGGATTCATCGCCACCCCGCGGACCGTCGGACGAATACCGCGCCAACGCTTGGCACCCGCCTTCCCAAGCGAGCGAAGATTGTGCTCAGCGTTTCCGACCTCACCAACGGTAGCCCGGCAGTCCAAGTGAATACGACGCATCTCGCCCGACCGCAAACGCAAGGTCGCAAACCCCCCATCGCGGGCCACGATCTGAGCATACGCACCTGCGCTCCGCGCCAATTGCGCGCCTTTGCCCGGCTTCAGCTCAATCGCATGGACGCTCGTGCCGAGAGGGATGTTTCGCAGGGGTAACGCGTTACCCGACTTGATGGGCGCCGACACGCCTGACTGGAGATCCGCACCTGCCCGCACGCCCTTGGGCGCCAGAACGTAGCGCCGCTCACCATCCGCATAGCACAGCAAGGCGATGTTTGCACTGCGATTCGGGTCATACTCCAAACGCTCCACAACCGCCGGAATCCCGTCCTTGTCGCGACGAAAGTCGATTACGCGGTAGCGTTGCTTGTGACCGCCCCCTTGGTGGCGCACGGTCACGCGCCCGACGTTGTTCCGGCCGCCGCGAGTCGACTGACGCTCCACAAGCGGCTCATAGGGACCGCCCTTGTGCAAATCAGGCGTTTTTACCTGGACTGCAAACCGCCTTCCAGCGGAGGTGGGCTTTGACTTCACCAGTGCCATGATCAATCTCACTGTTAACTGTGCGATGCCGTGCCCGGTCAGGGATTCACGGACAATTCGATGCGACTGTCTTCAGACAACCGAACGTAAGCCTTACGACTTCCATTGCGCCGCCCGTAAAAGCGGCCATGACGCTTCATCTTTCCTTTCAGATTCACAACATTGACGTCGAGAACCCGAACACTGAAAAGCGATTCGACAGCCGCCTTGATCTCACTTTTGGTGGCATCGCGGCAGACCTTGAACACAGCCTGGTTTCCTGCTTCAGCCACATAAGTGGACTTCTCGGTGACCACCGGCTCAAGGAGAATCTGTAAAAGACGTTCCTGCTTCACTGCAACCACCCCTCGAGCACGGCGAGCGCACCCCGCTCCACGACAACATGTTCTGCGCCGACCAAACTCACCGGATTGACTCGAGCAGCCTCGCAAATCCGCACACGATACAGGTTGCGCGCAGCCAGCTGCAGCGCGTCAGAGATCGATTCAACCACCAGGAGTACGCGAGCGTCCGAACCGATGCTCCACTGCTTCAACTGGGTGAGCAATGCCTTGGTGCGGGGCTCGGAAATCGCGATGCTGTCCGCAACTTGCAAACGGTCCTGGCGCGCAAGCTCACTCAAGATCGAGCGCATTCCGGCGCGATACATCTTACGATTCAGCTTTTGCCCGTAATCCTGAGGGCGTGCCGCAAACGTCACGCCACCATGGCGCCACAGCGGACTGCGAATCGTTCCCGCTCGGGCACGACCACTGCCTTTTTGCTTCCACGGCTTCGCTCCGCCGCCGCTGACATCGGACCGTGTTTTCTGAGCGCGCGTTCCAGCGCGGCCTCCGGCCAAATAAGCAGTGACGAGCTGATGCACCAGCGCTTCGTTGAACGGCGCACCAAATGCGGCATCCGAGACCACCACTTGCGCCTGGCCCTCGACTGATTTCAGTTCCATCGCCTATTCCTTACTCTGCGGCCGCTGTCGCTGGACGGACGACCACATCGCCGCCCTTGGCGCCCGGAACGGCACCCTTGATCAACAACAACCCACGCTCCGCATCAATTTTCACGACACTCAGATTGCGCGCAGTCGTTCGCACATTACCCATGTGCCCAGCCATTTTCTTCCCGGGAAATACGCGACCAGGGGTCTGGCGCTGCCCGATGGAACCCGGCGCCCGATGGGAGAGGGAGTTACCGTGAGTCGCATCCTGGGTGGAAAAATGGTGACGCTTGATCGCGCCCTGGAAACCCTTGCCGATACTGGTGCCGGTCACATGAACAACCTGCCCCTCCGAAAACTGATCGAGCTTGATCTCCGAGCCGACTTGATAGTCGCTGGCCACATCGGCGCGCCCTAGCCGGAACTCCCACAGCCCCCGCCCGGCCGGCACACCCGCCTTGGCGAAATGCCCGGCCTGCGCCTTCTTGACCCGAATCGGGCGGCGCTCACCGGTCGTGATCTGCACCGCAGCGTAGCCATCGACTTCCGCTGTACGGATCTGCGTCACGCGATTCGGCTGCACTTCGATAACGCTAACAGGGATCGAAACCCCTTCCGGGGTAAAGATCCTTGTCATGCCGAGCTTGCGCCCCACCACTCCGATCGCCATCTTTTCACCTTAAAAAACAATGTTCCGACACTACTGAACCGCTTGAGTCGAGACCGAACCGAGCAAATAAACTCGCTCGACGAACCGCCCTTTGCAGCTCAATACAGCTTCAACTGAACGTGCACGCCCGCCGCAAGATCTAACTTCATCAAGGCGTCAACCGTCTTTTCGCTGGGATCAATGATCTCCATGACACGCTTATGCGTACGAATTTCGTACTGGTCGCGCGCGTCCTTATTCACATGCGGCGAAACAAGAACCGTGAAGCGTTCCTTGTCCGTCGGCAACGGAATCGGGCCCTTGACTTGAGCACCCGTACGCTTCGCCGTATCCAAAATTTCACGCGCAGAGCGATCAACCAGACGGTGATCGAAGCCTTTCAAACGAATCCGAATACGCTGTTGGGTAGTCATGACTTACGCGATCACCTTGGAGACGACGCCGGCGCCGACCGTACGGCCGCCTTCGCGAATCGCGAAGCGCAGACCTTCTTCCATCGCAATCGGCGCAATCAGCTTCACCGTCACCTTGACGTTGTCGCCCGGCATCACCATC